>NZ_JBITMP010000031.1:0-130710 GCF_044466425.1 Nonomuraea sp. NPDC049400 | reverse complement strand
TCAAAACCGGCACGCTCTACGACGAAGCGACCGCTTGGTCGCATCACGTCCAGAGTGCCACGGCTTGACATTAAAACTCCTGGGATGTCTTTCAGTGCTAATGAGAAATCTGCTGACAAACTGCCGCTACGGTCTCTACCAGGCACGACGGTAGGGCGGCAGCCTACCGAGCAGGTTTCTTATTAGTAACGGCTCCTGCCGGGGCCGCGGTCGAGTCTCTTGCGCCAGCATGCCGGGTGCCAGTGGCGGCGCTCCTCGTCGCCTCCCGGCCAGTTGGGCCAGGCGACGAGGTGCGGCTGGCCGCTGCGGATCTCCTGGTCGCAGCCCGGGCACCGGTAGTTCTTGGTGGAGGACGCGCCGGTGAGCATGCGTACCTTCCACTCGCCGTCGGGCCATTCCTCCACTTTGTCCAGCCCGGTGGGGAAACCGAAGGGCCGGGAGGACTCCCTTCGGCGGGCGCGACGGGGGCTCATCGACGCGGGAACTCGCTCACGTCGGCGGTGACGAGCTGGTCGAGCAGGGGCGCGGGCGCGAAGGCGGGCTCGCGGTATTCGGCGTAGAGGGCTCTCAGCCCGTCTCTGACCCTGGCCAGGCCGAAGGACTCCAGCATCTCGAAGGGCCCGGCGGGGTAGCCGCAGCCCAGCCGCATGGCCGCGTCGATCTCCTCGATCGAGGCGTACCCCGAGTCGTACATCCGCACGGCGTCGTTCAGATAGGGGAAGAGCAGCGCGTCCACCACGAAACCGGCCCTGTCCTTGCACGGCACCGGCGTCAGCCCGACGATCTTCATCAGGTCCCTGGCGGCGGTCGCGGCCTCCTCCGAGGCGAGCGCCGTCGAGGCCAGCTCGGCCACCTGGTCGCCGACGAGGTGCACGCCGACCATCCTGGCGGGGTCCGGGAGGCGTACGGCGTGCTCGATCACGGGGCGGTCGGCGAGGTGCAGCACGACGTCGGCGTCGCCGGACGACTTGAACCCGGCCGCCCGCAGCCGCTCCGCCAGCCCGTCACCCTCGGGCCCGGCGATCTCGAACGTGCCGAGCCTGGACTTCACCGGCTCCGCGCGCGGCGCGTCGCCGTAGAAGCCGCGGCCCGACTTGCGGCCCAGCAGCCCGGCCGTGACCAGCTCGCGCAGCAGCGGCGAGGGCGCGTGCCGCCGGTCGCGCGTCTCGTCGAACAGCACCCCCATCACCTCGTACGCGGTGTCGAGCCCGATCAGGTCGAGCAGCGCGAACGGCCCCATGGGCAGCCCCACGCCCAGCCGCATCGCGGCGTCGATGTCGTCGCGCCCGGCCACGCCCAGCTCCATGAGCGCGGCGGCATGGTTCAGATAGGGCAGGAGCAGGCGGTTGACCACGAAACCGGCCCGGTCGCCCACCGCCACGGCCGTCTTGCCCAGCCTGCCTGCCAGCGCCGTGACGTCCGCCACCACACCGGGCGCGGTCACCACCGTCCCCACGACCTCGACCAGCTTCATCACCGGCGCGGGGTTGAAGAAGTGCATGCCGACCACACGGTCGGGACGGCCGGTGGCGGCGGCGATGGCGGTGACGGACAGCGAGGAGGTGTTGGTGGCCAGCACCGTCTGGGGCTCGCAGATCCGGTCGAGGTCCTTGAACAGCGAGATCTTGTAGTCGAGGATCTCGGGAATCGCCTCGACCACCAGGTCGACGTCCCGCAGGTCCTCGCGCGAGGTGGTCAGCGTGATGCGGCCCAGGATCTCCGCCCGCTGCCCCGGCGCCAGCTTCCCCTTGTCGACGGCCTTCCCCGTGGAGCGCTCGAGATGCCCGCGCCCCCTGGCCAGCGCCTCGGCATCGGCCTCGACGCCGAGCACGCGGAGCCCGGCTCGCGCGAACACCTCCGCGATCCCGGCCCCCATCGTGCCGAGCCCGACCACTCCCACCCGTTCGAACGCCATGCGTCCAGTTTTCCAGAGCCGCTAAGGTGGAGCGTCATGCGGCTGGTCATCGCGCGATGCAGCGTGGATTACATCGGACGGCTCACGGCTCACCTGCCGATGGCGCCCCGGCTTGTGCTGATCAAGGCGGACGGGAGCGTGAGCATTCACGCCGACGACCGCGCCTTCAAGCCGCTCAACTGGATGAACCCGCCGTGCAAGCTCAAGGAGGACGGCGGGACCTGGACGGTCACCCACGGCAAGACCGGCGAGAAGCTGGTCCTGACGATGGCCGAGATCCTCCACGACTCCAGCCACGAGCTCGGCGTCGACCCCGGGCTGATCAAGGACGGGGTGGAGGCCCACCTGCAGGAGCTGCTCGCCGAGCACATCACGACGCTGGGGGACGGCTATTCGCTGATCCGGCGGGAGTACATGACGGCGATCGGGCCGGTGGACATCCTGTGCCGGGACGCGCTGGGGGCGACCGTGGCGGTGGAGATCAAGCGGCGCGGGGAAATCGACGGGGTCGAGCAGCTCACCCGCTACCTGGAGCTGCTCAATCGCGACCCCCTGCTGGCCCCCGTCCGCGGCGTCTTCGCCGCCCAGGAGATCAAGCCCCAGGCGCGGGTCCTCGCCACGGACCGCGGCATCGACTGCGTCACCCTGGACTACGACGCCCTGCGCGGCATCGAACCCGAGAACCCCACTCTTTTCTGATCTGTCCCGGCCTCGCCGCGCCTGACCTGGTAAGCGGTGGCTTACCGGATTATCGTGGCGCCATGACCACGCTGACGTTCGACTCACTCAACCCGGCTACCGGCGAGATCGTCGGCAGTCATCCCAAGCAGACCCCCGACGCCGTCCATCAGGTCGTGGGCCGGGCGGAGGAGGCGGCCGCGTGGTGGGCGGCCATCGGGCCGGGCGAGCGCAAGAGGCGGCTGCTCGACTACAAGGCGGTCCTCACCCAGAACCTCAAGGACCTCGCCCGGCTGGTCCACGAGGAGACCGGCAAACCGGTGGGCGACGCGACGCTGGAGATCGTGCTGGCCATCACCCACCTCGACTGGGCCGCCCGCAACGCGGACAAGGTCCTGCGCCGCCGCCGCGTCAACACCGGCATGATCGGCCTCAATCTGGCCGCCACGCTCGAATACCTCCCCCTCGGCGTGGTCGGGGTGATCGGGCCGTGGAACTACCCGGTCTTCACCCCGATGGGCTCCATCTCCTACGCGCTGGCCGCCGGCAACGCCGTCGTGTTCAAGCCCAGCGAGCTCACCCCGGGCATCGGCGTGCGGCTGGCCGAGTTGTTCGCCGAGGCGGTGCCCGAGCAGCCCGTGTTCCAGACCGTGACAGGGCTCGGCGAGACCGGGGCGGCGCTGGCCGCCGATCCGAGGGTCAAGAAGGTGGCGTTCACCGGCTCCACCGCCACCGCCAAGCGCGTCATGGCCGCCTGCGCGGAGAACCTCACGCCCATCGTGGCCGAGTGCGGCGGCAAGGACGCGTTCATCGTGGACGCCGACGCCGATCTCGGCAAGGCCGCCGACGCCTGCCTGTGGGGCGCGATGTCCAACGCGGGCCAGACCTGCGTGGGCGTCGAACGCGTCTACGTCGTCGACGCCGTCTATGAAAGTTTCATGCGCGAGCTGTCCGACCGGGTGACAAAGGTGAAGGCGGGCGAGGACTACGGCCCGATCACGATGCCGGCTCAGGTGGACATCATCAAGCGGCACATCGACGACGCCGCCAAGTCCGGAAAAGTCGTGACCGGTGGTCCCAGCGCCGTGCGCGCCCCGTACGTGGACCCCGTGATCGTCGAGGACGTGCCGGAGGACTCCCCCGCGGTGCGCGAAGAGACGTTCGGCCCGACCATCACCGTCCGCCGCACCCGCGACGCCCATGAGGCCCTGGAGCTGGCCAACGCCACCGCGTACGGCCTGGGCGGGACCGTCTTCTCCCGGAACACGCGCCGCGCCATGGAGCTCGCCCGCATGATGCGCAGCGGAATGACCGCCATCAACTCGGTCATCTCGTTCGCCGGAGTGCCGGCGCTGCCGTTCGGCGGGGTGGGCGACTCGGGGTTCGGGCGGATACACGGCGCCGACGGTCTACGCGAGTTCACCAGGCCCAAGGCCATCTCCCGCCAGCGCTTCGCGATGCCCGGGATGAACCTGACCTCGTTCAACCGGGGGCCCGCAGAACTTGAGCGGCTGATCAGGCTGGTCACGTTCTTGCACGGCCGACGTAAAAGGTAATCTTCTTACCCTTTCCCAAAACGGATCATCCGTCCATAATTGTGTGCTCTGGGGGCCACGATCATGTTGGACGGGTGGAATGTGAACCGGTCTTACCGGGGAATGTCAGCTGAGCAAAGACTGGCAGACAGACGCGAGCGGCTCATGACGGCCGCGTACACGCTATACGCCAAGCCGGGGTTCACGGCGACGACCATCGAAAGGCTGTGCTCGGAGGCGAGGATCTCCAACCGCGCCTTCTACGAATGTTTCGGCGGGCGCGAGGAGCTGCTTCAGGCGTTACACGAACGCTGCGTGGAGGAAAGCCTGGCGGTCGTGACCCAAGCCGTCCAGGAGGCGCCGAAGACCCTTGACGACAGAGTCAAGGCCGGGATTCACGCCTATATCGAATTCACAACGGCGGACTGGCGGCGGGCTCGCATCATGCATGTCGAGGTGCGCCGCTCGGGGGATGTCCTGACACAGTCGCGTCAGCGCGCGGTGGACGCGTTCGCGCGGCTCATCGAGGACGCGTCCGCGGATTTCGTGCAGACCACCGGGTTGAATCGGCGACTGGTGGCACTCGGTGTAGTTGGATCGCTACAAGAGTTGCTCATCGAATGGCTGCACGCGAACGAGCAACCGTCCCTCGACGAACTCGTCGAGGTCGCGGTGCACATCTTCACCCGGAGCCTCGGCACACACTGACTATTCGATACCCATTTGCAATGGTCAGCCCGAAAACCGCATTTTGGCTAACCCAAGAAAGAGCGGGCAACGGCTGATCGTCGCCCGCTCCGATATGTCATCAGGCCACCGCGGCTGCGGGAACCTCTACATGCAGAACCCGATTCAGCCGGGTCACCGCGAGAATCCGCATGATCCTCGGTGGCACCCCCCGAAGAACGAGGCGGCGTTGCACGCTGAGCGCGCGCCGGTGCGAGCCCACCAGCACCCCGAGACCGGTCGCGTCGATCATCTCCAGCTTGGAGAGATCCAGGATCAGGTCGCCCTCACCGGAGTCGAGAGCCTTGTGCAGCCGCTCCCGCACCCCGGCAGACGTGCCGGCGTCGAGCCTGGCACCGATCCGTACCACCTGGGCGCTCGGATTGCCCCGGACTCGCATGCCACCTCCTCATTCACATACGCAGCGTAGTCACTGCCGTGCGCAGAGCGCTCATCGAGCCGACCTCTGTGTGTCTCCCCTACCCAGCTATCGGAATTGACACGACTGCTTTCAGCAGGAACTCTCCGTCGTCCGTCGGATGGGCGCTCATCTTGCCGCCCACGGCGGCCATGCGCTCCCCCATGCCCGTCAGCCCGCTGCCCAGATCCGCGCCCGGACGCCGCGCCACACCGTCGTTGCGCACGCTCAGCTCCGCCTCCTGCGCGGTGAAGCGGATCGTGATGTCGCAGAATGTCGCGGTGCTGTGCTTGAGCACGTTGGTCACCGCCTCGCGAACCGCGTAGGCGAACACTGGCGCCACCCCGTCGGGCAGCTCGCCATAGGGCAGGTGGACCTCGCAGCGGACGCCCGCCGCTTCGAGCACTCCCTTCACGCTATTCAGCTCGGCGGCCAAGTCAAGCTCGCGGTAGCCGCGCACGGCCTGCCGCAGCTCTCTGAGCGCCTTCCTGGTCAGCGCGTTCACCTCGGCCATCTCGGCCTTGGCCGCCCCCGCGTCCATGTCCGACAGCCGTACGGCCAGCTCCGTCTTGACCGCGATGGCGGAGAGCTGGTGCCCCACGAGGTCGTGCAGGTCCCTGGCGAAACGCAGCCGCTCCTCGGCCAGCGCCAGCCGCGTGTGCGCCTCCCGCCCCTCATGAGCCTGTACGGCGAGCGTCCAGATCCAGACCCACACCCTGTTGGACGGCGGCACTATCGCGCAAAACAGCCCGTAGGTCAGCGCGCTGAAGACGAGGCCCTCGCCCACGGGCAGGTCGAGGCCCATGAGACTCGTGCCGGTCACCATGGCCAGGCCGCTGAGTGCGACGCCGGCCACGCACGTGCCCGCCGCCATCGACCAGCTCGTGCGCTTGGGGACCTCGAGCGTGGCGACGCCCAGCCAGCACAAGAGCACGAAACCCCAGCCCAGCGGGTCGGCCCCGCCCACGACCGCCACGACCACCGCGAGAACCGCCGCCACCACCACCTGCCTGGTGGGATAGCGGCGGCGGTCCAGTATCTCGTTGAGGATGCGCGGGCAGAGCCAGGTGAAGCAGATCGCGGCGATCAGCGCGGGCACGGCACGCCACCAGTGGAGTCTTCCCTCGACGAACATGAGCGAGGTCGCCATGGCGATGAGCAACCACATCACGACGAAGTTCGAGATCAGGACCTTCCAGGTGATGCGGCGCGCCCGCTGGATCGCGTCCATCTACCGCGCGCGCAGCACGTCGCCGAGCTTGAGCCTGGCACCGGTCCGCAGCACGGCCCGTTCATAGATCTTGGCCCCGAAGCCCAGCACCACGAGCACGGCCAGCACCATGGCCGCCATCGACGCCCCCACCTGCCACAGAGGCAGCTCGGTCGCGGCCATCCGCACCGGCATGACCATGGAGGAGAACGGCGGCACGTACGACACGACCGTGGCCAGCGTGCCCGTCGGGTCGTTGGTGGCGTAGAAGGCCACGAAGTACGTGATCATGATGGTCATGGTCAGCGGCGTCATCACGGTGCTCACCTCCTCCTGGCGCGAGACCAGCGAGGCGAACGCGGCCGCCAGCGTGGCGAAGAACGCGTACCCGAGCACGAACCACACCAGCACCATGGCCAGCAGTCCGGGGATCCCGGGCGGGAAGTCGGAGGCGAGCCCGGAGGCCGTGGCCGCGCCGAACCCGACGATCAGGATCGTGACCAGGTTGATCAGGCCGACCACGCCCAGCCCGATGATCTTGCCGGCGAGCAGCTGCCAGGGCCGTACCGTGGAGAGCAGGATCTCCACGATCCTGCTGCCCTTCTCCTCCACCACGCCCATGGCCACCATCATGACCTGGCCCATGAGAAGCATGAAGAGCACCAGGACGAGCACCACGGCGATCCCGGCGCGGGTCGCCTCGTAACGCGTGTCGGCGCCCACGGACTGCATCTTCAGCGGCGGGATCGACACGCCGGCGGCGCCGAGCCGCACCTCGCGGTTGACGCTCTGCAGCAGCACGCCGAGCTGGCTGTCGATCTCGCCGTCCGTCAGCACCTTCGTGCCGTCGACCAGCACCGCGTCCACGTCCCCGTCGAGCACGGCCTGCTTGGCGGCGGCCTCGTCGGGGAATTTACGCCACTCGAACTTCGCCTCCGGCGCGGCGGCCTGCAGCGGCAGCTGCTGGGAGTTGACCGTGCCCAGCGTGTACGAGTCCGACCCGCCCATGACCTTGGGCGCGAAGGACACCACCGCCACCAGGAAGGCCGTGATGAGCAGGCCGATCAGGAACCCCTTGGTCCGCACCTGCGTGGCGATCTCCCGCCGGGCTACCAGCATCACCTCGTTCACGCCACGGTCTCCTTGAAGATCTCGGTGAGGGTCGGCCGCTCGACCCCGAAGTGCTCGACATGTCCCGCCTTCATGGCGCGCCGCAGGATCTCCTGGTCGTCGCCGCCGTCGGTACGCAGGACGTGCCGGTCGCCGTTCACGGTGACCGTGCCGGGCAGGCCGTCCGCCCAGCCGGGGGCCGGATCGCGTACGACGACGCGCAGCGTGTTGCCCTCGGCCGCCCGCAGGTCGGCCACCGTGCCTGTGGCCACCATCCGGCCCGCGGAAACGATGCCCACCGAGTCGCACAGCCGCTCGACCAGCTCCAGCTGGTGGCTGGAGAAGATCACCGGCACGCCGCCCCTGCACCGCTCCTGCAGAGCCGTGGCCAGCGCGTCCACCGCGATCGGGTCGAGCCCGGAGAACGGCTCGTCCAGCACCAGCACCTCCGGGTCGTGCACCAGCGCCACGGCCAGCTGCACGCGCTGCTGGTTGCCCAGCGAGAGCGCCTGCACGGCGTCGCCCCGGCGCTCGGTCAGCGCGAGCCGCTCCAGCAGCTCGTCCGTGGCCTTCTTCGCGGCGGCGGGGCCGAGCCCGTGCAGGCGGCCGAAATATTCGATCTGCTCGGCGACGCGCATCTTCTGATAGAGCCCTCGCTCCTCCGGCATGTAGCCGAAACGCCGCCGGTCGTCGTAGCCGAGCGGCCTGCCCTGCCAGCTCACCGAGCCGGAGTCGGCCTGGAGCACGCCCATGACGATGCGCATGGTTGTCGTCTTGCCGGCGCCGTTCGCGCCCACGAACCCGAACATCTCGCCGGGCCGTACCGAAAAGCTGATCCCGTCCAGGGCGACCTTGCCTTCGGGGGCGCCGGGTCCGCCTCCGAAGCGCTTGCGCAGCTCGCTGATCTCGAGCATCAGGTCATCTCCTTCGTCATGGGTCAATGGTGTCGTCAGCGGCGTTCGCCCTGCTAGTCGCGGAAATCACGGCCGCGGTATGCATCCCGCGTCCCTTTCTGATGACATTTGTCATTACGCTGATGCCATGACGCGCGCCGACAAGGACAAGCCGGTCGTCCTCTCCCGCATCTACACCCGCGCAGGCGACGACGGCACCACCGCGCTGAGCGACATGAGCAGGGCGGCCAAGACCGATCCCAGGCTGGCCGCCTACGCCGACGTGGAGGAGGCCAACGCGCACCTGGGTCTCGCGCTCTCGCACGGCACCCTGCCGGCGGACCTCGTGGAGGTCCTCGTCCGGGTCCAGAACGAGCTGTTCGACGTGGGCGCCGACCTGGCCACACCGGTCGTGGAGAACCCGGAGTTCCCGCCGCTGCGGGTGGAGCAGTCGTACATCGACCGGCTCGAAGAGCAGTGCGACCGCTTCAACGCCGAGCTCAAGCCCCTGCGCAGCTTCGTGCTCCCCGGCGGCGACCCCGCCACGGCGGCGCTCCACGTGGCCAGGGTGACGGTCCGCAGGGCCGAGCGCACCACGTGGGCGGCACTGCAGGCCCACGACGACATGAACGCGCTGACGGCGAAATATCTCAACCGCCTGTCGGACCTGCTCTTCATCGCCTGCCGGGTCGCCCACGCCGGCAACGAGATCCTCTGGAAACCGGGCGGCACCCGTTAGGGGCGCAGTGGGGCCCAAGGCTCCGGCGTGCGGTCAGGCGACGTCCAGGTAGGCGCTGGGCGGCGCGGACTCCAGCCATGCCAGGAAGCCGGTCAAGGCGTCGGCGCTCATCGCGAGAGAGATCCCGCGAGTCGTCCCGCCGCAGTCGACAGCAAAAAACCCGCCGTCGATCTCACGGCGGGCGGAAACGACGAGGCCGCGCCTCGCGATCGCGTGGCGCGGCCTCAGTCGGACGCCCAGAAGCGGAATCCAGTGGAGCTCTCCGTCGGCGTAGCGGGCTACCCCGCTCTGCCAGCCACGGTCGCCCACCCGGAGGCGACAGGGCACGCTGCCGCGCGAGCGGGCCAGCGTCACGCCCCGCAGGACTATGAGGGCGGCAAAAGCTACGAGAATCAGAACCGTCGCTACCATGCCGCCCCCCGAAGCCCCGCGCTTGGAATTATTAAACCTCTTCGCCCGCCGCGCGCAGCCGGGCCCTGGCACGCTTGGCCTCGATTGCCGCGTCGGCGTCTTCCTGGTTGGCCTCGATCGAGGCCTGCGCCCGGTCGAGAGCGTCGCGGGCCGCCGCGACGTCGACCTCGGAACCGAGCTCGGCCACCTCGGCGAGCACGGACACCTCGTCGTCGGCCACGGAGATGAAACCACCGTGCACGGCCGCCACGAGGTCGCCCTCGCCCTCCCGCTTCACGCGCAGCACGCCGCCCTCGACGAGAACGCCGAGCACAGGTGCGTGTTGCGGCATAATACCGATCTCGCCGTCCACGGTCTTGGCAATCACCATGTCGGCCTCGCCCGACCAGATCTCACGCTCTGGTGAGACAACCCCTACTCGTAGCTTCGCCACTTTTGTAGGTTCCTTTCCGATCCGTGGTGGTGCGGCATTGAACACCGCACCACCACCTGGGGCGATTTACCGGCGCTCGAGTTCCTTGGCCTTGGCCACGGCCTGCTCGATGCCACCGACCATGAAGAACGCCTGCTCAGGCAGGTGGTCGTACTCACCCGCGCACAGGCCCTTGAAGGAGGCGATGGTCTCGTCCAGCGGGACGGTCTCGCCCGGCTGGCCGGTGAACGCCTCGGCGGCGTACATCGGGTGCGACAGGAAGCGCTCGATGCGGCGGGCCCGCTGGACGGTGACCTTGTCCTCTTCGGACAGCTCGTCGATACCGAGGATCGCGATGATGTCCTGGAGCTCGCGGTACTTCTGCAGGATCCGCTTGGTCTCCTGGGCCACCCGGTAGTGCTCCTCGCCCACGATCTGCGGGTCGAGGATCCGGGAGGAGGAGTCGAGCGGGTCCACCGCCGGGTAGATGCCCTTCTCCGAGATCGGCCGCGAAAGCACGGTCTGCGCGTCGAGGTGCGCGAACGCGTTGTGCGGCGCCGGGTCGGTGATGTCGTCCGCGGGCACGTAGATCGCCTGCATGGAGGTGATCGAGTGACCGCGCGTCGAGGTGATGCGCTCCTGGAGCACACCCATCTCGTCGGCCAGCGTGGGCTGGTAACCCACGGCGGACGGCATACGGCCGAGCAGCGTGGAGACCTCGGAACCGGCCTGCGTGAAGCGGAAGATGTTGTCGATGAACAGCAGCACGTCCTGCTTCTGCACATCGCGGAAGTATTCCGCCATGGTCAGCGCCGACAGGGCGACCCGCAGACGGGTGCCCGGCGGCTCGTCCATCTGGCCGAAGACGAGCGCGGTGTCCTTGAGGACGTCCGCCTCCTCCATCTCCAGCCAGAGGTCGTTGCCCTCACGGGTGCGCTCGCCCACGCCGGCGAAGCACGAGGTGCCACCGAAGTTGCGGGCGACGCGGCGGATCATCTCCTGGATGAGGACGGTCTTGCCCACACCCGCGCCGCCGAACAGACCGATCTTCCCACCCTGCACGTACGGGGTGAGCAGGTCGATGACCTTGATGCCCGTGACGAGCAGCTCGGTGCGCGACTCGAGCTGGTCGAACGCCGGGGACGGCCGGTGGATGCCCCACCGCTCGTTGATCTTGAGCGACGAGGTGGGCACGTCGAGCGTCTCGCCCAGCGCGTTCCACACGTGGCCCTTGACGACGTCGCCGACCGGCACCGAGATCGGGGCGCCGGTGTCCACGACCGCCTGGCCGCGGACCAGGCCGTCGGTGGGCTGCATCGAGATGGTCCTGACCAGGTTGTCACCCAGGTGCTGGGCGACCTCCAGGGTCAGGGTCTTGGTCTCGCCGCCGAGGGTCACCTCGACGGTGAGCGCGTTATAGATGTCGGGCATCGCCTCGACGGGGAACTCCACGTCGACGACGGCGCCGGTGACACGTGCCACGCGGCCCGTGCCGGCCGCCGCGGCCTCTACGTTTTCAACAGCCTCTGCAGTCATTTCACTCTTTCCCCGCTGCGGCGTCAGCGAGCGCGTTGGCGCCACCGACGATCTCGCTGATTTCCTGGGTGATCTCCGCCTGGCGAGCCTGGTTCATCTCCTGGGTGAGCACCCGCATGAGCTCGTTGGCGTTGTCGGTCGCGGACTTCATCGCGCGGCGCCGCGCGGCCTCCTCCGAGGCCGCGGACTGCAGCAGCGCGGTGAAGATGCGCGACTCCACGTAACGCGGCAGGAGCGACTCCAGCACGTCGGCAGCGGTCGGCTCGAACTCGAAGTACGGCGGGATCGCGGTGGCCTCCGTCGCCTCGGTCTCCTCGACCTCCAGCGGCAGGACGCGCTTGACCACGACGTTCTGGGTCAGCATCGAGACGAACTCGGTCGAGACGATGTGGATCTCGTCGATCCCGTTCTCGTCCTTGAACGAGTCGATCAGCGTCTGCGCGATCTCCTTGGCGTCGGCGTAGGCCGGCTGCCTGGAGAAGCCGACCCACTGACCCCCCATGTCGCGGCCGCGGAAGGAGTGCCAGGTGACACCCTTGCGCCCGGTGACGAACGGGATCGCGGTCAGGCCACGGCTCTCCAGCAGCCCGCGCAGGGCCTCGGCCTCGCGCAGCACGTTGGCGTTGAAGCCGCCACAGAACCCGCTGTCACTGGTGACGACGAGGACGCCCGCCTTGGTGGGGTTCTCCTTCGCCACGGTCAGCGGATGGTCGACGCTCGCCGCGTTGCTGACGACGCCGGTGACAGCGCGAGTGATCTCACGCTCGTACGGCAGCGCCGCCTGCATCCGCTGCTGCGCCTTCACGATCCGTGAAGAGGCGATGAGCTCCTGGGCGCGCGTGATCTTCGCGGTCGACTTGACCGAGCTGATCCGCCGCCGCAGCAGCCTTAGCTGGGCACCCATGTCCTACTTCTCCGTCGCCGGACGGACGACCTTCTTGATCTTCTCCTGGCCGACCTCGCCGGCCTCGAGCGGAGCCACCGGCTCGTCCTTGATCAGCAGCTCACCCGACGACGTGGTGAAGCCCTTCTTGAAGTCCGTGATGGCGTCCTTCAGAGCGGTCACCGTGTCGTCCGACAGTTCCCTGGTCTCACGGATGGTGTCGAAGATGCCCTTGTGCGAGGACTGGATGTAGTCCAGGAACTCCGCCTCGAAGCGGCGGACATCCTCGATCGGCACGTCGTCCAGCTCACCAGTGGTGCCCGCCCAGATCGAGGCCACCTCGCGCTCCAGCGAGAACGGGCTGTACTGGGGCTGCTTGAGCAGCTCGACCAGCCGCTGGCCGCGCTCCAGCTGAGCCTTGGAGGCGGCGTCCAGGTCGGAGGCGAAGGCCGCGAAGGCCTCCAGGTCACGGTACTGCGACAGCGACAGACGCAGCGTACCCGCGACCTTCCGCATGGCCTTGGCCTGCGCCGAGCCACCGACTCGGGAGACCGAGACGCCGACGTTGATGGCGGGCCGTACACCGGCGTTGAACAGGTCGGTCTCGAGGAAGACCTGGCCGTCGGTGATGGAGATGACGTTGGTCGGGATGAACGCCGAGACGTCGTTGCCCTTGGTCTCGATGACCGGCAGGCCGGTCATCGAGCCACCGCCCATGTCGTCGGAGAGCTTGGCGCAGCGCTCCAGCAGACGGGAGTGGAGGTAGAAGACGTCGCCGGGGAAGGCCTCACGGCCCGGCGGGCGGCGCAGCAGCAGGGAGACGGCGCGGTAGGCGTCCGCCTGCTTGGTCAGGTCGTCGAAGACGATCAGGACGTGCTTGCCCTGGTACATCCAGTGCTGACCGATCGCCGAGCCGGCGTAGGGCGCGATGTACTTGTAACCAGCGGGGTCGGAGGCAGGGGCGGCGACGATGGTGGTGTACTCCATCGCGCCGGCCTCCTCCAGGCGAGCGCGCACCTGCGCGATGGTCGAGCCCTTCTGGCCGACCGCGACGTAGACGCAGCGGAC
Organism: Nonomuraea sp. NPDC049400; assembly: GCF_044466425.1. NCBI lineage: Bacteria > Bacillati > Actinomycetota > Actinomycetes > Streptosporangiales > Streptosporangiaceae > Nonomuraea > Nonomuraea sp. NPDC049400. The sequence goes on along the minus strand of NZ_JBITMP010000031.1, from coordinate 117,176 downwards.
CTGCTTGGTGGGGTCGCCGGAGGCCCAGTTCTCGCGCTGGTTGAGGATCGTGTCGACGGCGATCGCGGTCTTGCCGGTGCCGCGGTCACCGATGATCAGCTGGCGCTGGCCACGGCCGATCGCGGTCATGGCGTCGATCGCCTTGATGCCGGTGGCCAGCGACTCCTTCACGGGCTGCCGCTGGACGACGGTGGGGGCCTGCAGCTCGAGGGCACGAATTGCCTCGGCCTCGATGGCGCCCTTGCCGTCGAGCGGGTTGCCCAGGGGGTCGACCACGCGACCGAGGAAGTTGTCGCCGACGGGCACGGACAGGACCTCGCCCGTCCTGCGGACCGTCTGGCCCTCCTCGATGCCGCTGAAGTCACCCAGGATCACGGCACCGATCTCGCGGGTGTCGAGGTTGAGTGCCAGTCCGCGCGTGCCGTCCTCGAACTCGAGCAGCTCGTTAGCCATCGCCGAGGGAAGGCCGGAGACATGGGCGATGCCGTCGCCGGCGTCGACGACGGTCCCGATCTCCTCGCGCGCGGCGCCTTCCGGTTCGTACGCCTGGACGAAGCGCTCAAGCGCGTCCCGGATCTCGTCCGGCCGGATCGTAAGCTCCGCCATCTCTACTCTGTCTCCCTATTCGCCTAGCCGGCCAACCGGCGGCGGACTTCTTCGATTCGTCCCACAATGGTGGTGTCGATGATCTCGTCGCCGATGCGGACCGAGAACCCACCGAGCACTCGCTTGTCCACCTCGACGTTCAGGTGCACGTCACGGCCGTAGGAGGCGCTCAGCCACGCCGCCAGGCGCTGCTTCTGCCCCTCGGTCAGCTCGACCGCGCTGCGCACCACCGCCACGAGGCGCTGACGCTGCTCGGCCACGAGGTGGCCGACCTCCTCCAACCCTGATTCCAGGCTACGCCCCCGCGGATGTACCGCGACCTGCGTAATCAGGCGCAGGGTGGTCGGGGCGACCTTGTCGCCGAGCAGGTCGCGCAGCAGCTGCTCCTTGCCGGCCGCGGGCGCGGCCGGGTCGGCGAGCCCGCGGCGCAGGTCGGGGTTGGCGGCGACGATGCGGCCGAAGCGGAAGAGCTCGTCCTCCACGTCGTCGAGCCTGGACTGGCTCTCCGCCTCCGCGGCCGCGGCGACGACGCCGAGCCGTTCGAGCACGTCGGCCAGGTCACCGGCGCGCGACCACTTGGCCGCGCCCGCGGCCTCCGTGGTGGCGAGAGCCGCCTCGGTGACCTTGCCCTCGAGCAGCGCGCGCACGGTGGCCGCCTTCTGCTCCCCCGGCCTGGCCGGGTCGGACAGGGCGCGGCGCAGGCCGTGCTCGCGGTCGAGCAGATCCGCGACCGCGAACAGCTCGTCGGAGAGCGTCCCGAGGTCGGCACTGCCGGCGACCGCGTTGAACCGCTCCTCGACCTCGGCCAGCGACGTCCTGCTCAGACCGCGCATCAGCGCACCGCCTGCGGCGAGGACTCAAGCTCGTCGAGGAACCGGTCGACGATGCGGCTCTGCCGGACCTCGTCCTCGAGGGACTCGCCGACGATGCGGCCGGCCAGCTCGGTCGACAGGCGACCGATCTCGGTGCGCAGCTGGGCGAAGGCCGCCTGGCGGTCCGCCTCGATCTGCGCGTGCGCTGCCTCGACGAGGCGGCGGGCCTCGGCCTGCGCCTCCTCGCGGAGCTCGGCCTTGATCTGCGCGGCCTGCTCGCGAGCCTCCTCGCGCAGCCTGGCCGCCTCGTGCCTGGCCTCGGCCAGCTGGTCGCGGTACTGCTGCTGCAGGGCCTGCGCCTCGGCCTGGGCCTCCTCGGCCCTCTTGATGCCACCCTCGATCGCGTCTGTCCGCTCAGCCAGCGTCTTCTGGATGCGCGGCATGAGGATCTTGCCGACGACGAAGAGGACGACGAGGAACGCGAAGATACCGACGACGAGCTCGTAGGTGTGCGGAATGAGAGGGTTGGCGGCCCCCTCCTCGGCGAGGAGCGTAGCTGCCATGTACGTCATGAGTGCAGCCTTTCGTCAGAAGGGGTATCAGCCCTGGGCGCCGATTCCCTGGAAGATGAACGGCGCGACCAGACCGATCAGGGCGAGGGCCTCGGTGAGGACGAAGCCGAGGAGCATGTTCTGGCGAATCAGGCCGTACGCCTCCGGCTGGCGGGCGATGGCCTGCACGCCCTGACCGAAGATGATGCCGACGCCGATGCCGGGGCCGATGGCGGCGAGACCGTAACCGATGGCGGTGACGTTGCCGGAGACCTCAGCGAGAACGCTCATTACTGTTATTCCTTTACTGGACGGCCGGTGAAGCGGAGTCTCACCGGTCATGGATATTCCGGTATGTGGGTTCTCAGTGCTCTGGGTGGAGCGAGCCGCCGATGTACATGGCGGCCAGCATCGCGAACAGGAACGCTTGCAGGAACTGGATGAACATCTCGAAGCCGGTGAGGATGATGGTCATGACCACGCCGATCACGCCCACCCCGGCGCCGAGCGGCGTCAGCTTCTCGAAGAGGAACCAGAAACCGACCATGCTGAAGAAGGCCAGCAGCATGTGGCCGGCGAACATGTTGGCGAACAGTCGGACGGCGTGCGTGAAGGGCGCGATGATCAGGTTCGACAGGAACTCGATCGGCGAGAGCAGCAGGTAGATCGGCTTCGGCAGCCCCGGCGGGAACATCATGTTCTTGAAGTAGCCGACCGCCCCCTGGTGCTTCATGCCCAGGTAGACCTTGAGCACGTAGATCGAGAGCGCGAGCACGGCCGGGAAGGCGATGTGCGAGGCCACCGGGAACTGGAGGATCGGGATGACACCCATGATGTTCCACAGGAGGACCGTGAAGAAGAGCGTCACCAGCAGGCCCATCCACCGGTCGGCGTCCTTGCCCAGGAAGGGCCGGGCGACCTGGTCGCGGACGAACATGTAGCCGTATTCGGCGACGTTCTGCACACCCCTGGGCACGACCTTGGGATTGGCGAAGGCCGCCCAGCAGAAGCCGATCACGAGGACCGAGGACAGGATCGCGAGAAGAACCGGCTTGGTCAGCCAGTCCACCCCCGGGATGATGGGGGGCAGAGTGAACAGTTCCTCAGGAGTCGGTGCCCCGAACTGATCGCTTGGAGGTGCGAGGACCGTCAGCGCCTTCACGCGGCGTTCCCTTCAACGTCGAAATGGATCACAAGAGATTTCTCAGCGAAGTGATCGCTGTGCGGGGCTAGCGACCGAACTTCCGGTAGACCAGATAGCCACCGAGCACCACCCCAAGGACGATGCCTATGGGGAAGAACGCGGACATGTCCAACCACCGGTCCAGCAACCACCCGATACCGCCGTAGATGGCCATCCCTGCGAGCAGATAGCTGGGGACTGACCACATGGCGTCGGCGAAGTCGCGACCGTCTTCTTCCGGTCGGCGTTCCTGTGCGCTCATCGCGGCCCCGACGATAGCAGGCAAACAGAGGACTAGTCATATCGGACCCCGTCCGTTTACCTGCCGTCACGAGTCGCCCTTACCGGGGACCCTGGCTTCGGGGTCGACGTAAAGCAGCTTGGTCTTCATGAACGCGCGCACTTCGAAGCCCGTCCAGACGAGCGTGCAGACCACCACCGACCAGGCGAAAGCCTGGTTGTTCCAGGCCGTGGTGTCGCGGAAGGAGGACAGCACGACCATGATGGCGATGACCTTGACCAGGTAGCTCAGCATCGCCGCGATCGCCATCATCTGAGGTGAGATCCGTGCGGCATAGGACACCGCTACCACGCTGATGCTGAAGAAAACCCCGACGAGCAAAGTGCCGATCGCGGCGCCCAGGGCTCCCTTTCCACCTGCCATCAGGAGCGACACAGCCACGGCGACCACTCCGACCGCCATGGTCGGTATCGCGGCGCTCTTGAGTACGCGCACGTCGTTGGCCTGCATCAATGCTCCATCATCATGTTATCAAGCGAGCGTTTGCTACCTCCAGAGCCGGTGCATCTGGAGTCCCTGCTCGTGAAAGATATCACAAGCTCACGGAAGACCGCTTTTACCTGCCGTTTCTAGTTCACGATCAAGAACGGCTCGGAAAGGCGGGAATGACCGGATTTCCCTCGGCGCTCGCGCGCTCGTGCGCGGAGCCGCCGGCGGGCGGCGTCTGCCGCTTGAGCTGCGGATCCTCCGGAAGGATCGGCGGCATCGGCCCCGTGGGCGGGCCGCCGTCGTCGTCGGGGTCGTCGGGCGTCGGGGCGTGCGCCCCGCCCCTGCCCCGCCAGCGCGGCATCGCCATGAGAATCAGCACGGCGAGCGCGAGCACGATGACCGCGGGGAAGATCAGGACAGGCACGCCGACCCAGGACAGGCCCACGATGCCGAACGAGAACAGGAACGTCCACGCGTACATGAACAGCACCGAACGCCGGTGCGAGTGGCCGATGTCCATCAGCCGGTGGTGCAGGTGACCGCGGTCGGGAGCGAAGGGCGACAGGCCCTGCGACGTGCGCCGCACGACCGCGGTTATCAGGTCGACGAGCGGCAGCACCAGCACAGCCGCGGGGATCAGCATCGGGACCACCACCGGGAACTCGTTCATCTCCACGATGGCCGTGGTGTCGAGCGGCGTCACGGTGACGATCGAGGAGGCGAGCACCAGCCCGATCAGCATGGCCCCGGTGTCGCCCATGAAGATCTTCGCCGGGTGGAAGTTGTGCGGGAGGAAGCCCAGGCACGTGCCGATGAGGACGGCGGCGATGGCCGCCGTGGCGGTGATGTTACTTCCGGAGATCGTCTGCGAGATGATGATCGAATAGAGCCACGTGGCCATGCCCGAGATGCACACGATCCCGGCCGCGAGCCCGTCGAGCCCGTCGACGAAGTTGACCGCGTTGATCGTCACGACCACGACCAGGATGGTGATGATCGTGCTGAGTGTGAGGTCGACGCTGGTCGGGCCGCCCCAGGCCTCCGGCAGCGGGATGGAGGTCAGCCGCATCCCGAAGAAGACCAGCACCCCGGCCGCCGCGATCTGACCGGCGAGCTTGATGAAGGGGTCCATGCCCCACCAGTCGTCGAGGAAGCCCGTGAACGTAATGAGCCCGCCCGCGATGATCAAGGCGGGCACGGGCTTGGCACCGGTGCCCGCCAGCGCCTCGCTCGAGTGGGTGAGCTGGTCGGCCAGCAACAGGCCCACGACCAGCCCGCCGTACATGGCCAGGCCACCCAGCCTGGGCGTCGGCGTGGTGTGCACGTCCCGATCGCGAATCTCCGGCATGGCGCCGATGCGGATGGCAAAGCGGCGCACCAGCGGAACCAGCAGGTAGGTGACCGCTGCCGATATGAGCGCCATGAACAGGTATTCGCGCACGGACCTAGTTTCCCGGATCCTCCGACCTGCTGGGGCCGGAAAACAACACAGACCAGCTTAATATTCGCTGAGATATGGCTGATGGATGGCCAGAAGCGCCGAGACTCTTGCCCCGATCTCCCTGACCCGCCCCGGCTGGCGCACCGCTCTGGTCACCAGAGTCCCCACCTCTTTCAACTCCTGGGGCCCCATGCCCTGGGTGGTCACGCACGGCGTGCCGACGCGGATCCCGGACGTGATCGCCGCCGGTTCAGGATCGTACGGGATCACGTTGCGGTTGAGCGTGATCCCCGCCGCGGCGCACCTGCGCTCCGCCTCGGCGCCGGACACGTCGAGGTCACGCAGGTCGATCAGCGCCAGATGGGTGTCCGTGCCGCCGGAGACGGGCCGCATACCCTCCCCCGCCAGCGCTTCCGTCAGCGCCTGCGCGTTCGCGATCACGCGCCTGGCGTAGTCGGCGAACTCCGGTCGCATCGCCTCCGCGAACGCCACCGCCTTGGCCGCCACCACGTGCATCATCGGCCCGCCCTGGATGAACGGGTACACCGCCCGGTCGATCTTCGCGGCCAGCTCCTCCGTGCACAGGATGGCCCCGCCGCGCGGCCCGCGCAGCGCCTTGTGGGTGGTGAGCGTCACGACGTCCGCGTGCGGCACCGCCGACGGGATCACACCGCCCGCCATCAGCCCGCTCGTGTGCGCCACGTCGGCCAGCAGCCACGCCCCCACCTCGTCCGCGATGCCGCGGAAGACGGTGAAGTCGATCAGTCTCGGGTACGCCGTCGCGCCGCACACAATGAGCTTGGGCTGGTGCCGCAGTGCCAGGTCCCTGACTTCGTCGTAGTCGATGAGTTCGGTGTCGCGTCGCACGCCGTACGACACGACGTTGAACCATCTTCCCGAAAAATTCACCTTGGAGCCGTGGGTGAGATGGCCTCCGTGCGGCAGAGCCATGGCCAGCATGGTGTCGCCGGGCTGCAGGAGCGCGGCGTAGGCGGCCAGGTTCGCCGAGGCGCCGGAGTGGGGCTGGACGTTGGCGTGCTCCGCCCCGAACAGCTTGCGCGCCCGCTGCACCGCCAGCCGTTCGGCCCGGTCCACGACCTCGCAGCCGCCGTAGTAGCGCCTGCCCGGGTAACCCTCGGCGTACTTGTTGGTGAGGGTCGAGCCCATGGCGGCCAGAACGGCGGGCGAGGTGAAGTTCTCGCTCGCGACCAGCTGGAGACCGCCCCGCTGCCGGTCCAGCTCGTCGAGCAGCACCTGGGCGAGCTCCGGGTCCTGCCTCCGCAGCAACCCGAAGTCGGGGCCGTAGTAGGGTTCCTCACCCATTTCCCCACTGTACGACCTGATGTCCGTTTCTCCCAGCCGCGGGGTCCCTTTACTGGAACGCGTGCGGCGCGTTGGCCGTCGTCTGGATCCACCTGGGGGTGTCGGCCGCCTCGTCGCTGATCGCCGTCAGCACGTTGTGGCGATAGAGGGCGAGCCTGGTGCGCCACTCGCGGATGTCCTGGACGTAGCGCTCACCCACCGGCGCGTCCCACGTCTGAGGGCTCTTGGCCAGGCCGTACGCCTTGTCCAGTGCCGTTCTGAGGGCCTCCAGCTGGGGCAGGACGGTGTTCCAGGCCACGACCAGGCGTTGGTAGTCGGGGTTGAACTCCCAGGCCCTCTGCGGGTCGTCCAGGGCTCCTGAGGCGCTGACCGGCGGGGTCTCCTTGGGGTCCCTTGGCTTGGGCGCCGGGGGGTCGACGTACATCACGCGCTCCTTTCCGGCGTGCCGGGGTCGATCTCGCCCTGCGGGCCGTCCGGCCGGATGTCCCTGGGCGCCCACTCGCCCTTGCCGTACTCGCCCGGCGGGACCTCGACCGACGGCATGTCGAGAGGCTGGATGTCGCGGTGGTGCTCCACGACCGTCCTCAGCGCGTCCAGGCTGGGCGGGGCGACGTCCACGGAGACGACGTCGCTGCCGTCGCTCGCCCAGGCGTTGACGTTCGATGCCCCGCTTTCCGGGCCGTACGCGATCTGCACCTGGACGGATGGGTTGGTCGGCGGGATCGTGACGGGCGCCCCTTGGCCTCCCGCCCTCTGGTCACCCGTGCCTCCGTCCCCCTGATCACCGGCTCCCCGGCCGCCCGCGTCCTGGCCGTCACCCGCCCCTTGACCTGCGTCGCCGCCCGAGGGCCTGTCGGGTGTGACGTCCACGCCGCCCGGCGTGGTGTCGGCGCGACCCGGCGTGGTGTCGGTGCCACCGGGCCTGGTGTCCATGCCCCCTGGGGTCGTGTCGGTGCCACCGGGCCTGGTGTCGGTACCACCCGGGGTCGTGTCCGTGCCTCCGGGCCTGGTGTCCGTGCCACCCGGAGTCGTGTCCGTGCCGCCCGGCGTGGTGTCCTTGCTGGAGGCGCAGGCGTCGTCGTTCGTGCCTCCGGTGGGGGCCGTGCCGTCCCCGGGCGTGGTGTCGTAGCCGGACGTCTCTGACAGACCCGGCATGTCCAGCGGCGGGATCTCGCGGTGGCGGTCCACCACCGTCTTCAGCGCGTCCAGGTCGGGCGGGGTGGTGTCGGCGGAGACCACGTCGCTCCCGTCGTTGGCCCAGGCGTTGACGTCGGCGGCGTGGGTGGTCGCGGTGTCGGCGGGGAGCTTCGGCATGTCCGCCGGTTGCACCTTGTCGGCGTTCTCGAGCAGGTCTTCCAGTTGCTCGGCCGTGGGCGGGTCGATGGGTATCTGCAGGACCTTGACGCCGTCGACCTCCACGATCTGCGGCTTGCTCACATCCTGGCGGTCCTTGGCCGGGGTGCCGGTCGTGCCGCCGTCCGCCTCGGCGCCGCGGTCGCGCCGGCTGTCCAGGTCGTCGTCCTTGGGCTGGTCAACAGGCTGATCACCGGCCCTGCCGTCGGTCCCGGTGTCCTGGCCGTTCCCGGTGTCCTTGGCGTCGTCGCACGTCTTCCCGTCGCCGTCGGCGTCCGTCTTGCCGTCGGCGTCCGTCCTGGCCTCATCGCCGGTCTTGCCATCGGCGTCGGTCCTGGCCTCATCGCCGGTCTTGCCGTCGGCGTCGGTCCTGGCCTCATCGCCGGTCTTCCCATCGGCGTCGGTCCTGGCCTCATCGCCGGTCTTCCCATCGGCGTCGGTCCTGGCCTCATCGCCGGTCTTGCCATCGGCGTCCGTCTTGGCCCCGTCACCGGTCTTGCCGTCCGCGTCCGTCCGGGTGTCGTCGTTCTTCGGGGGAGTCTCGGCGGCCCGTGGATTGTCGTACTTGTCCTGATCCCCGCGTACGTCCTTGGGCTCGTCGTCCTGCGTGGACCCCGCCCCCGCCTCCGGGACGTCGCCCCGCGGCTGGTCGACCCGCTTCTCCAGCACCCCGAGCCGGACGTTGACGTCCTTGACCATCGCGTCGGCCGCGTCCGCGACCTGGGCGGGGCGGTGGGTGGTCACGGTGGACACCCCGGCCCGGCTCATGGCGAGCCTGACCCGGTCCTCGACCGCACGCATCTGCGTGGCCGCGTGTTTCACCTCGGTCAGCAGGTCGCGGACCAGCTTGGGATCCATGCCGTCGAACTTGCCCATGGGCCACTCCCGGACGTAATCGCCGCTCCGGGCTCACCGTAATGTCGGCCGGAGCGCGATCGCAGCCGGGATAAGCAGACGGTATACGTCAGTCGTCGGTGGCGACGTACCCGATGATGCCGCGCAGCTTCTCCACCGGGATCGCCCCGCGACGCAGCAGCCTGGGCACGGCCGTGGTGAGGTCGAGGATGGTGGAGGGCGTGTTGTCGGTGGTCTTGCCGCCGTCGAGGTAGACCGCGACCGAGTCGCCGAGCTGCTCCTCGGCCTCCTGCGCCGTGGTGGCGGCGGGGGCGCCGGAGCGGTTGGCGCTGGAGACGGCCATGGGGCCGGTCTCCTTGAGCAGGTCGAGCGCCACCGGGTGGAGCGGCATGCGTACGGCCACCGTGCCCTTGGTCTCCCCCAGGTCCCAGGAAAGGGCCCTGTTGGCCTTGCAGACGAGCGTGAGCGGCCCAGGCCAGAAGGCGTCTATCAAGTCCTGCCCGTACGGCCCGAGGTCGTCTATGAGCGCTGTGGCGGCTCTGACGGTGCCCACGAGCACGGGCGGCGGCATCTCGCGGCCCCGGCCCTTGGCGTCGAGCAGCGCGGTGACCGCCGACGACGTGAACGCGTCGGCGCCGATGCCGTAGACGGTGTCGGTCGGCAGCACCACGAGCTCGCCACGGCGCACCACGGCGGCGGCCTCCGTCAGCCCTTCGGTCCGTTGTTCCAGATCGGAGCAGTCAAAGCGTTTTGCCACGATCCTCATCACCTCGCTCGCATGGATCCTAGTCCTGGCCCAGCCGGGCCGTGACGAAGCGGTCCCGTCTGGTGAGGTCCTGGCGGAGGCGCACGTCACGCCAGCCGTTGTCCTCGGGGAACGTCAGATAGACCGCCCTGCCCTGCTCGTCCGCGTGCTCGACGGCCACCCAGCCGCCCGGCCGCAGCAGGCGGCGGGCCGTACGCTCGACCGCGCGCACCTCGCCGAGCCCGTCGTCACCGGAGCCGTACAGCGCCCTGGAGGGGTCGTAGTCGCGCACCTCGGGGTCGCGCGGGATCGCGCCAGGCGGGATGTAGGGCGGGTTGGAGATGACCAGGTCGACCTTGCCGTTGAGCTCGGGCAGCGCCTCCGCGAGGTCCTCGGGGTGCAGGTGGGTGCGGCCCTGGCCGAGCTCGGAGATGTTGCGCTTGGCCCACGTGTACGCCCCGGGGTCGACCTCCACGGCGTGGACCTCGGCCAAGGCCACCTCCTGGGCGATCGACAGCGCGATCGCGCCGGAGCCGGTGCCGAGATCGACCACGAGCGGGGCGGTCACGTCCATCGCGCGCAGGGTCTCGATGGCCCAGCCCGCCACCACCTCGGTCTCGGGCCGCGGCACGAACACGCCGGGCCCGACCGCCAACTCGAGGTAGCGGAAGTAGGCGTGGCCGGTGATGTGCTGCAGCGGCTCGCGGGCCTCGCGCCTGGCGACGCCCTCCCAGAACAGCGCGTCGAAGTCGGCGTCCTTGACCGTGTGGAGCTCGCTCCTGCGCACGCCGTGGACGAATGCCGCGATCTCCTCAGCGTCGGTGCGCGGTGAGGGAACACCTGCCTCGGCCAGCCGGGCAGTGGCTAGGGCGATCTCGTCCAGCAGAAATGTCATGAGTGTTGTGCGAGCTTCTCCGCCATCTCGGCGTCGATGAGGGCCTGGGTGACGGCGTTGAGCTCGCCGTCGAGAACCTGGTCGAGGTTATACGCCTTGAAGCCGACCCGGTGGTCGGAGATGCGGTTTTCCGGGAAGTTGTAGGTGCGTACGCGCTCGGAGCGGTCGACCGTGCGGACCTGCGACTTGCGCTCGGCCTGCGCGGCGGCCTCGGCCTGCTCCTGCGCGATGGCCAGCAGCCGGGCACGCAGGATGCGCAGGGCCGACTCCTTGTTCTGGAGCTGGCTCTTCTCGTTCTGGCACGAGACGACCACGCCGGTGGGCAGGTGGGTGATGCGGACCGCGGAGTCGGTGGTGTTGACGCTCTGGCCGCCGGGTCCGCTGGAGCGGTAGACGTCGACGCGCAGGTCGTTGGGGTCGATCTGGACGTCGACCTCCTCCGCCTCCGGGTAGACGAGCACGCCCGCGGCGCTGGTGTGGATGCGGCCCTGCGACTCGGTCACGGGCACCCGCTGCACGCGGTGGACGCCGCCTTCGTACTTGAGCCTGGACCACACGCCCTCGTCGCCCTTGGCCCTGATGCCGACCGTGACGTCTTTGTAGCCGCCCAGGTCGGAGGGCTGGCTGTCGATGACCTCGGTCTTCCAGCCGAGGCGCTCGGCGTATCTCAGGTACATCCGCAGCAGGTCGCCCGCGAACAGCGCGGACTCCTCGCCGCCCTCGCCCGCCTTGATCTCCATGATGATGTCCTTGTCATCATTGGGATCGCGCGGGATGAGCAGGTGCCTGAGCTTCTCCTCCAGCTGGGGGATGCGCTCCTCGATCTCGGCGGCCTCGGCCGCGAACGCCTCGTCCTCGCCGGCCAGCTCCTTGGCGGCGCTCAGGTCGTCGCGGGCCGCGTCGAGCTCGCGGTAGGTGCCGATGATGGGCGTGAGCTGGGAGTAGCGCCTGCCCAGCGCACGGGCCTTGCCCTGGTCGGCGTGCACGGCGGGGTCGGCGAGCTGCAGCTCCAGCTCGGAATACTCCTTGAGCAACTCGTCGAGGTTCACCGTGGGTCCTTAGTTTGGGTTTCGGCCATTTCACCAACAACGCCGACCCGGCGCACGGAAGTGCGTCCGAGCCGGCGTCGGTGAAGCTACTTGCCCGTGGCCTTCTTGCCGAAGCGCTTCTCGAAGCGAGCCACCCGGCCGCCGGTGTCGAGGATCTTCTGCTTGCCGGTGTAGAACGGGTGGCAGGCAGAGCACACGTCGGCGTGGATGACGCCGTTCTTGGCGGTGCTGCGGGTGGTGAACGTGTTGCCGCAGGAGCAGGACACCTGCGTCACGTGATATTCAGGGTGGATGTCGCGCTTCATCGCTGTCCTTTCGGGGTGCGGCCGCCGGGTCGCCTCACGCACGGCGTGAACCGGAACCGCTAAATGGTCAGCTACCAGTGTGCCAGATCGTCCAACCATCCCAGGCCATCGCGCATTCCCGTCAGCGGCCCAGGTACGTCAGAACGGCGAGCACGCGGCGATGATCCTCCGGCGCCGGGCCGAGTGCCAGTTTGGCAAAAATGCCGGAAATATGCTTCTCCACGGCGCCTTCTGTGACGACCAGCCTGGTGGCGATGGCGGTGTTGGAGCGCCCCTCGGCCATCAGGGCGAGCACCTCGCGCTCGCGGGGCGAGAGCGAGTCGAGCGGGGCGCCGCGGCGCTGGCGGCTCAGTAACTGCACGACGACCTCGGGGTCGATGACCGTGCCGCCGGCCGCCACCTGGCGCACCGCCTCCAGGAACTCGGTCACGTCGGCCACCCGCTCCTTCAGCAGGTAGCCGACGGCCTTGCCGATGAGGTCGCCCGCGTAGCGCTCCTCGACGTACTGGGAGAGGACGAGGATCGGGAAGTCGGGTATGGCCGCGCGCACCTGCAGCGCCGCCCGCAGGCCCTCGTCGGTGTGGGTCGGCGGCATGCGTACGTCGACGATCGCCAGGTCGGGCTCGTGCTCCAGCACCGCGGACACCAGCGCGGACCCGTCCGAGACGGCCGCGACGGTCTCGATGCCGCCGTCTGCGAGCAGGCGCGCGAGCCCCTCGCGCAGCAGTACGGAGTCCTCGGCGATGACCACGCGCATGGCCACATGACTACCACTCGCAGGGGAGTTCCGCACGCACGAGCGTGGGACCGCCCACGGGGCTGTGCAGGACGAGCACGCCGTCGATGGTGGCCGCCCGGTCGGCCAGCCCGGACAGGCCGCCACCCGGGCAGACGACCGCCCCGCCGATGCCGTTGTCCCACACGTCGACGACCACGCCGCGATGGTCCCTGACCACCGTGACCGACGCCTCGGTGGCGCCGGAGTGCTTGGCCATGTTGGTCAGCGTCTCGGCCACGATGAAGTACGCGATGCTCTCGACCGCGGCGGGTGGCCGCTCGCTCAGCTCGACGGAGACGTCCACGCGGATGGGCGCCCGCGCGGCCAGGCCCGACAGGGCCGCGTCCAGGCCGCGGTCGCTCAGGATGGCCGGATGAATGCCCCTGGCCAGGTTGCGCAGCTCGGCGATGGCCGCCTTCGTGCCGGCGTGGGCCTGGGCGATGAGCATCCTGGCCGCCTCGGGTTCGTTGTCGAACTTCGACTGCGCCCGTCCCAGGTCCACCGCCACCGACAGCAGCCACTGCTGCGCGCCGTCGTGCAGGTCGCGCTCGATCCTGCGCCGCTCTGCCTCTGCCGCGTCGATCCCCCTGGCCCTGCTGGCCCGCAGCCGCTCCTCCTGGCTGCCGCCGAGCAGCACCGTCGCCAGCGTCCCGTGCAGCCAGGCCATCCCCCGCACCAGGTACGCCGCCAGCACGAACAGCAGCGCCCCGAACACCGCGGCCACGAAGGCGCCCGGCCAGCTGTCGATGGTCAGCTCGGTGTGGAGTCCCGTCGCCACCCACAGCGACATCAGGATGGGCTGGATGAGCAGCATGGCCGACACCATCCACAGGGTGACGGACACGGCCGTCTCGACCAGGCCGAGCGGGAGCAGCATCAGCAGGTAGCCCAGGTCCTGCCAGGTGGCCGCGTCCGCCAGCAGCCACCGCAGATGCGCGCCGAGCCCGCGTTCCGGCCTGGGGTGGTACGGGTCGGCGATCTTGACGCCGAACGCCGCGTGCATCAGCCGCCGCTCCAGCATCGCCCCGCCGCGCCACATCAGCACCGTGGCCATCATCAGCGGCACGCCCACCCACACGACCGTCAGCGTGAGCGCGACGGGGATGGTCACGGACAGCACGAAGAACCAGCCGAGCCCGAGTGCCCCGGTGACCCCCAGGTACGGCGCCGCCCGCCACGTCATCGGGTCGACCACGATGCCCAAGGGGCCCCTGGGTCCGAAGGGGACACGGTCCTTCAACGCGACTGATCGCATGTCCCCAGAGTGCACGCGAGAAGGGCCGAGGTGAATCCGGGAGGCTCCGTCGTCGAGGTAGGGCTAACCCCGCCCCGGCACTCCGACGGGCCTCCGCCTCGCCATACGGAAAGGGGCGGCAGGGGAGAAACCCCGGCCGCCCCTTCAGTACCAGGAGCCGCTAGTCGCGGTCGTTGCTCACCGTGGTCTTCTGGACCTGCAGGAGGAACTCCGCGTTGGACTTGGTCTCCTTCATCTTCTCCAGCAGCAGCTCGAGCGCCTGCTGCATGTCCAGAGCGTGCAGCACCCGCCGCAGCTTCCAGACGATCTGGAGCTCGTCCTTGCCCATGAGGATCTCTTCCTTACGCGTGCCGGACGCGTCCACGTCCACCGCGGGGAAGATCCGCTTGTCGGCCAGGGACCGGTTGAGCTTGAGCTCGGCGTTGCCGGTGCCCTTGAACTCCTCGAAGATGACCTCGTCCATCTTGGACCCGGTCTCGACCAGGGCCGTGGCGAGGATCGTCAGCGAGCCGCCGTTCTCGATGTTGCGGGCGGCGCCGAAGAAGCGCTTGGGCGGGTAGAGCGCCGTGGAGTCGACACCACCCGACAGGATGCGCCCGGATGCCGGGGCCGCCAGGTTGTAGGCGCGGCCGAGGCGGGTGATCGAGTCGAGCAGGACGACCACGTCGTGGCCCAGCTCCACCAGGCGCTTGGCCCGCTCGATGGCGAGCTCGGCGACCGTGGTGTGGTCCTCGGCGGGACGGTCGAAGGTCGAGTGGATGACCTCGCCCTTGACCGACCGCTGCATGTCGGTGACTTCTTCCGGCCGCTCGTCCACGAGCACGACCATCAGGTGGCACTCGGGGTTGTTGCGGGTGATCGCGTTGGCGATGGCCTGCAGCACCATCGTCTTACCGGCCTTGGGCGGCGAGACGATGAGGCCGCGCTGGCCCTTGCCGATCGGCGAGACGAGGTCGATGATCCTGGTGGTCAGGATGTTCGGCTCGGTCTCGAGGCGCAGGCGCTCCTGCGGGTAGAGCGGCGTCAGCTTGTTGAAGTCGGGCCGGTTGCGGGCCTGCTCCGGGTCCATGCCGTTGACGGTGTCGAGGCGGACCAGGGCGTTGAACTTCTCGCGCCGCTCGCCGTCGCGGGGCTGCCGGACGGCGCCGGTGATGACGTCGCCCTTGCGCAGGCCGTTGCGGCGGATCTGGGCGAGCGAGACGTAGACGTCGTTGCTGCCCGGCAGGTAGCCGCTGGTCCTGACGAACGCGTAGTTGTCGAGGATGTCGAGGATGCCGGCGATCGGGATGAGCACGTCGTCGTCGCCGATGACGGGCTCGTTGCCCTCGAAGCGGTCACGGCCACGGCCGCGGTTGCGCTCCCTGAAACGGCCCCTGCGGCCGCGCCCGCGCTCGTCGTCGTCGCCGCCGCGCTGCTGGTCGCCTCGGTCGCCTCGGTCGCCTCGGTCGCCCCGCTGGTCACCCCGGTCGCCCCGCTGGTCACCCCGGCCACCGGAGTCAGCGGCGCGCTCACGCTGCTGCTCGGCGCGGCCGCCGTCGCGGCCGCTCTCTGCACGGCCGCCCTCACCGCGGTCGCTGCCCGAGCGGTCGCCACGCTCGCGGCGCTCGCCGCGGCTGCGACGCTCGCGGCGGCTCTCGCCGCGCGTCTCGCTCTGCCCGCTCTCCGCGGCCTGGGACTGCTGCTCCACGACCGGCTCTGCCGGCGCGGCAGCGGCGACCGGCTCGGGGGCCGCGGCCACGGGCTCCGCCGGCTGCGCGGCGGGCTGCGGAGCGGGCTCCTCGGCCGTCTTGGCGCGGGAACGTTCCCTGCGCGTACGGGTGGGGCGCTCGGCGGCAGGCGCCGCGTCCGCCGCGGCAGGAGCCTCGGCCGCCGGGGCGGGGGCCGGTGCGCCTTCGCCGGAACCGCCACCCTGCTTCTCCTGGATGGCCGCGATGAGCTGGCTCTTCCGCATGCGCCCGGTCCCGCTGATGCCCAGCTCAGCTGCCATCTTCTGCAGCTCGGGCAGCACCTTGGCGGACAGCCCGGTGCCGGAGCGACGCGCACGAGTGGTCTTGGCCGGTGCGCGGGTGGGGGTGTCGCCGGACGCCGGCTCTGCGCCTGATGCGTCGGAGAGGAGTTCGGTGGTGTCGCTCAACTAAAAGGTCCTTCCCAGGGGTCGGGCGCCGGTTTCGTTCTGCCGGGCGTCCCGGAGGTGCTTGCGATCCGGCGGGACAGACCGGGTCGGGGTGCACTCTGCGATCTTCGGCAGTCGCTGTGGACGGCCGCCACTCTTGGGGAGGGGCTCGTCCAAGCCGCCACAGGGCCGTGGCGCGTGGCTGACACCCCCCAGATTGCTGTCGCCAACCAGATGTCGATGTGTCTCGAACGCGCAGGTCCCCGTCGTCGCCGCCTCGTTTCGAGCCAACCGGGTGTGGGCCAACCGGAGGCAACGGATTCCGGGGAGACAGCCGCGCTGCCCACGCCTCGCGACGTGAAGCATGATGCAGCGATGTGTGGCTGACAAGCACGCACCCACCAAGGGGGCATCTGGTGCGGCTACCAGCCTAACATCACCAGCGCACACGGCTATTCCCTGAAGGTCTAAAGAGGCATCAGCGTGTCTCGGGGAACTGAACGTTCGCACCAACCGGGTCGACGTCCATTTGCTGGATGTGCCAGTCATTACCCACTTCTGGCGCGATCAAATCCTGCGTATCCGATGTCGAAAACGCAAGAACCGTGGGACCCGCTCCCGAAACGACCGCGGGCACGCCCGCAGCACGGAGACGTTCTACCAGATTCGCGGTGTCCTGCATCGCAGGCGCGCGATAGTGCTGGTGGAGTCGGTCTTCGGTGGCCGCGAGCAAGAACCCTGGCTCCGGCTGGCTGGTCAGCGCCGCGATGAGCAGCGCGGCCCGGCCGGCGTTGAACGATGCGTCCTTGTGGGGCACGTCCTTAGGCAGTAGTCCCCGTGCGGTCTCCGTGGCCAGCCGGGTCGACGGAACGACCACGACCGGGCGGATGCGCCTGTCGGGAACCAGTTTCACCATATGCGGAGTCCCCGCATGGTCGGACCAGGCCACGGTCAGCCCGCCGGCCAGGCAGGGTGCGACGTTGTCCGGATGGCCCTCCATCTCGGTGGCCAGCGCGAAAACCTCGTCGTCCGAAAGTTGTTCGCCCTCAGCCAAAGCGCGGGCGGCCAGGATGCCCGCGCAGATGGCCGCCGAGGAGGATCCCAGCCCGCGCGCGTGCGGGATCCTGTTGTGACAGCGCAGGCGTATCCCGTCGGGCTGGGCGACCCCCATGCGGTCGAACGTCGCCCGCATCGCCCTGATGACCAGGTGCGCGTCCCCGAGTGGGACCTCCCCGGCGCCCTCACCCTCCACGACCACGCGGGTCCCCGGCTCGTCGGTGAGCGTGGCCTCGACGTCGTCGTACAGGCTCAGCGCCAGCCCGAGCGCGTCGAAACCTGGCCCCAGGTTCGCCGAGGTCGCGGGCACGCGAATCTGAACGGTCTTCAATTTTGCCTCCACGTGCTCGCCGTCAGGCGAGGTTGAGCGCCGCCCCCGCGGCGTGGACGTCGATGGGGATGACGACGGGCGCGGGCGCGCCCGAGATCGCCCAGTCGGGGTCCTTGAGCCCGTTGCCCGTGACCGTGCAGACGATGCGCTGCCCCGGGTCGACGAGCCCCTGCGAGTGGGCCTGCAGGAGCCCCGCGACGCTGGCCGCGGAGGCCAGCTCGACGAAGACGCCCTCTTCCTGCGCGAGCAGTTTGTACGCCGCCGCGATCTGCCTGTCGGTCACCGCCTGGATGACGCCGCCCGAATCGTCGCGGGCCGCGGTGGCCAGCGACCAGGAGGCCGGGTTGCCGATGCGGATGGCGGTGGCGATCGTGTGCGGATGGGCGACGGGCGCGCCCTGCACGATGGGCGCCGCGCCGCTGGCCTGGAAGCCGAACATGCGCGGCCGCTTGGTCGACACCCCGTCGGCGGCGTATTCCTGGTAGCCCATCCAGTAGGCCGAGATGTTGCCCGCGTTGCCCACCGGGATGCAGTGGATGTCCGGCGCGTCACCCAGCGTGTCGACGATCTCGAACGCGGCCGTCTTCTGTCCCTGAAGCCGGAACGGGTTGACCGAGTTGACCAGCGCGATCGGGTAGCTGGACGACAGCTTGCGGGTCATCTCCAGGCAGTCGTCGAACGACCCCTCGACCTGCAGCAGCGTGGCCCCGTGGACGAGCGCCTGGGCGAGCTTGCCCATGGCGATCTTCCCCCGCGGCACCAGCACGGCGCAGGTCAGCCCGGCGCGGACGGCGTAGGCCGCGGCCGAGGCCGAGGTGTTGCCCGTGGAGGCGCAGATGACCGCCTTGGCCCCCTCCTCGACCGCCTTGCTGATGGCCATGGTCATGCCGCGGTCCTTGAAGCTGCCCGTCGGGTTGGCGCCCTCGACCTTCAGATAGACGTCGCAACCCGTGAGGGCGGACACGCGGTGCGCGGGCACCAGCGGCGTGCCGCCTTCGAGCAGCGTGATGACGGGCGTCTTCGGGCTGACGGGAAGGCGCTCGCGGTATTCCTCGATGAGGCCACGCCACGACCTGCTCATGATGGCTCCCTACCTGCGGTGTTCGGCACAGAGTGTACGGGGTGCGGCGGACGGGCGCGGAGCCCGCGTCCCCCGGCCGGACACATCCATTGGAGAGGGGCACTATTCAGGAAATTCTCAGCATCTCCCGATAAGGTCTCGGCAGGGGGTCACCACCATGAACGCGCGTCCTGCTTTGAGGCAGAACGACTATTCACCGATCGCGGCGCCGGAGCTCGGCGCCTGGTCGCCCGCCCTTTCCGTGAGCGTGGTGATACCGGCTCACGGCGGGCAGGAGAAACTCGACCTGTCGCTGGCGGCGCTGGCCGCGCAGACGTACCCGGACCATCTCATGGAGGTCCTGGTCGTCGACGACGGCAGCGAGCCGCCCATCCGGCTGCCCGAGATCCGCCCGGTCAACAGCCGCGTCGTGCGGGTGCGCGACGGCTGGGGCATCTCCAACGCCGTCAACACCGGCGCCAAGGCCGCCGACGGCGAGATCATCCAGCGGCTCGACGCCGACATGGTGGCCTGCCGCGAGCACATCGAGGCGCTGGCCCGATGGCACCACGTGACGGACTACCTGGTCACGATCGGGATGAAGAAGTTCGTGGACGCGCCGCCGGTCACGCCGCGCCAGGTCTACCAGGCGGGACACCTGGGAGAGGTGTTCGACCTGGACGGGGCCGTGTCGAGCTCCACCGAGGCGACGATCGCCAAGACGGACGGCCTGCGCAAGAGCCGCAATCCCTATCACGTGTGCACAGGGCCGACCTTCGCCCTTCCCAGGGAGGTCTTCCACGCCGTGGGCGGTCTCGACCCGACCGTGGTGCGCGGGGAGGACACCGAGTTCTCCTACCGGCTGGCCATGCACGGCGTGGTGTTCATCCCGGACATGGAGGCACAGGCCGTACACCTCGGGCTGCCCGCGCAGCACCGCGACAGGGAACGCGCCGTGCGGGCCGTGGAGCCGTACCTGGCGCACCGGATCCCGCTCCGCCGGGACCTGCGCAAGGACCAGGGGCGGCGGTGGCTGGTGCCGTACGTGGAGATCGTGCTCGACGTCACGGACACCTCGGAGTCGGTGGTGCGGCAGGCCGTGGCGGCGGCGCTGGACGGCAAGCTGCAGGACGTGGTGGTGACGCTGGTGGCCCCGTGGTCGCGGCTGAACTCCTCGCGCCGTTCCGTCCTGTCGGACCCGTGCTTCGAGATGCGGCTGATGCGTGACCTGTTCGCGCACGACGAACGCATCCGCCTGATCGACGAGGCCGCCCCGACGCCCGCGCCCACGCCGTTCCGCTACCGCGGACCTGTGGACGTGCCACTGCATCGGGTGACGCTGGAGCGCATGATCGAGTCGGTGCAGAAGGATCTCACGGGGGTGCTGATCGTCGACCTGCCCGACGGGCGCACGGCCCGCCTGGAGCGCACCTCGGCCCTCGGCCGCGCCGCCCTCCTCGCCGACCCCGGAGCCGACCCCGGAGCCGACCCCGGAGCCGACCCCGGAGCCGACATGGACGACGTCATCGCCACCACTCACGGGGTACGCCACGAGGCTCCGGCCCGCTTCTGGCCCGCCCCCAAGCAGCCCGACCCGGTGACCATCCCGGCTCCCGCCGCGACCCCTGCCCCGGCCCCGGAGCCGGTGACGGTCTCTGTGACGCCGACGGAGAAGACGCTGCTGCGCCGCCTGAAGTCCGCCCTCCGCCCCAACTGACGTTTACGGCACAATCGGCTGCCCAGACCCGCACCGCCACGCCGCTCAAAGGCACCTCGCCACACGAGGCGTGCATCCAAAAAGCCCGCCACCACACAAAGTGCGCACCACCACGAGGAGCGCGCCGCCGCACAAGGGCGCGCCACCGGACGCGCGCGCCCCGGCGGGCGGGCGGCGCAACGAAGTCGTCAGTCGCGTGGCCGTTTGCGTAAGGCGCGTTTCATCGTCGTCGACACCACGGCCCGCACGCTCTGCTGGGCGCGGTTGGCGGCGGCCAGCTGGCGGCGCAGCGTGCCGACCTCGCGCCGCAGCTCCACCGCCGACTTGCGCCAGCGCCCCGCCTCCTCCTTCCACTTGGCCACCTGCCCCCGCAGCCGCTCCGCCTCCTTGGCCAGCCGGGCCGCCTCGGCCTGGGCCTCCACCCTGGCCCGGTACGACCCCCGCCGCCCGAGCAGGGGCGCGGCCTCGGTGGTGAACCCGTACGTCTGGCCCTCCACCCAGGAAACACCGGACACCGCGTCCACCACGTCGTCGAGGTCTTCCTCCGGAGCCGCCACGAGGTGGGCCCTGGCGAAGGCGGACGTGCGTTCCAGGCGGGCCGCGACGACGCCCTGGGACGACTCGTGGAGCAGCACGTTCACCAGGCCCAGGCCCTCGTCGCGGGCCAGGTCGAGCAGGCGGGCGAGCGAGTCCTCGCCGGGGATCCAGCCGGTCGGCAGGCGCAGCACGAAGGGCACGGCCGGGTCGACGGACTCCGTGGGGTACAGGCGTACCCGTCCCTCATGCCGGTAGTGGCCGTGGACCAGCACCAGTTCGAGGTCGGGGTCCTTCAGCGGCGCGCGGCGGTCGCGCTCGAGGGAGTTCCACGGGCCGAGGAGGAGCACGGAGATGTCGGGAACGGTGCCGG
Source organism: Nonomuraea sp. NPDC049400 (assembly GCF_044466425.1). Taxonomy (NCBI): domain Bacteria; kingdom Bacillati; phylum Actinomycetota; class Actinomycetes; order Streptosporangiales; family Streptosporangiaceae; genus Nonomuraea; species Nonomuraea sp. NPDC049400. The sequence continues at coordinate 96,111 of NZ_JBITMP010000031.1, read as the reverse complement.
CGAGCAGCGCGTCCACGGTGTCGCGCACCGCGTCGTAGCCCACCGTGCCGTCCACCACCACGGTGACGTACGGGACCTTCCACTGCCGCCCGGAATGCCCGCGCAGCCAGCGGTAGGACGGGATGCGGTCGGCCACGAACGCGTGGCTCACCCGGTCGATCCGCTGCTTGTCGCGCATCCGCATCGTGGGCCCGAGGTGGTACGCGCGCGCCGCGGGCTCGGGCACGAAGACCGCGCCCGCCTGGCTGAGCCGGTAGCCCAGCTCGGTGTCCTGGCCCAGGATCAGCTCGTCGTCCATCGGGCCCGCCGCCTCGACGAGCCGGGCGTTGACCGAGGTCGCGCCCCCGACGTGCAGGCTGAACGGGCGCTGGGGGTTGTCGGTGAGTCCGTCGGTGCGCTCGACCAGGTCGACGATCCAGGCGTGCGGCTCGGCGGGTTCGAAGTGCTTTTCCAGGTCGTCGGGGAGCTCGGCGGGCAGCTCCGCGTCGGTGAAGCGGATGTAGCCGGTCACGACGAGGTAGGGGGCGGCGTGGTGCCAGCGCATGTGGGCCTCGATCGCGCCCGGGGTGAGCACCACGTCGGAGTCGAGCCAGTGGATCACGTCGCCCGTCGCCTGGGCCAGACCCGCGTTGCGGGCGGCGGCGCGCCCCGGCTCCGCGCAGACGATCAGGCGCGTGTCCTCCGGGCGGACGGCGGGCAGGCGCAGCGGGGGTGTGCTGCCGTTGTCGACGACGATGACCTCGGTCAGCTCCGCCGGGTACGTCTGCCTGGCCAGCCCGGCCAGCACCAAGTCGAGCGCGTCCTGCCGGCCGTGCGCCGGGATGACGACGCTGACTTTGAGCTCCGGGGTGAAGTCACCGGAGATGGGCTCGATGACCCGGTAATCGTTGCCTCGCACTCTTACGGCACTCGTCGTCATGCGGCTTCCATCAGCAGGCTGGGGCGGAAGCCGCGCCACTGGTTGACGGCCACCTTGAGGAAGTGGGCGAGCGGCAGCTGCCAGGTGTGCTCGTCGCTGAGCCCTCTGCGCAGGACGTAGCCCAGCCCGTGAGTACGGTAGACGCGCGCACCGGCCTTTTGCGCCAGTTTCAGGAATTCGAGATCAACGGCCCGCGGTAACCAGGGAAATCCACCAATTTCCCAAAATTTCTCCCGAGATGCCAGGATCGTCCCGCCGGCCACGTGATCGGCCCACACCTCGCTCGGATACGCCGCCCCGCTGGCGAACGTCGTGCGCCGCACCGTGGCCCGTAACGGCTCCAAGTAGAAGAACTCCGCCGTCGTGCCCACCACATCGGCCTCTGAGTACGACAGAGCCATGAACAGATCACCCAGGTGGCGAGGCCCGTACCAGTCGTCGTCATCCCATTTCGCCAGATAGTCGCCGCTCGCGAGCGACGCCAACCGGTTGAGCACCTCGCCGAACGGCACGGACTCCGGCGCCTCGATCCATTTCACGGGCAGCGAACAGGACTCGACCGGCTCGCGTACCTCCTCGAACCCCACCCCATGCAGCCCGAGCAGCACCTCGACCTCGACGTCCCGCTGCGCCTCCATCTGGGCCAGCGCCGCCCCCACCATCCTTGACCGCCTGCTTGACATGATGATGCTGATCTTGGGCTTGGCGACGGGGTGCGCCAGGCGGCGCAGGCGTACGCTGTGCTCCTCCCTGCGCAGGTCGGCCAGCGAACGCGCGCCGCCGTCGGGCGCGTGGCAGAGCCAGTCGCGGTCGGTGAGCACCGCCGCCAGGTCGCCGGGCACCCAGGGCGCCGCCCGCTCGGCGGTCAGCGGGATCCCGGCGGCGGCCAGGCGCAGCAGACCTTCCAGGGGCACTTCGGCGGCGGGCCACTCGATCTCCAGCCCGCGCAGCGGGCGCAGCGCGGGCACGTCGGGCGCCTGACCCTCGACCGCCCAGCCGCCGTCTGCCCAGTGCAGGCGGGCCAGCCCCTTCTCCGGCGTACGCGCGAAGCCACAAGGGGTGATGGACATGGACCTCCTTGAGACTCGGTCGGCGCCTACCTTACGCCGGTTTTACTGACTGGTAGACCCCTCCGCCACATTCGGCAGGCCCTATGCCGTAGGCGAATCGGACATGATTCTCAGTTTTCCTCCAGGAACCTGTGGCACCGTAGGGACGGTTGTTTATTAAGGTGTCAATAATCCCGAGATGTCCCTGACGCCCGGTGATGTCCCGACAAGCGTTGAACTACGAAAGGTATGCGCGGATGCTTTCGCCCCGCCGACTGGCGGCGACCGCCGCAATCCTTGCAGCTCTGGCCGTCGGAGTGCTCGCGCTCCTCGTGCTCGCCGACCTGATCACGCTCGGCGCGGCCGCGACCGCGGTGGCCTTCCTGGTCACGCTGGCGGCCCTCGCGTTCCTCGTGCTCACCGTGCGCCGTGTCGACGGCAAGGCGCACCGGATCGACCTGCGGATCAAGAAGTACGAGGCGGAGCTGGCGCGGACCACCACCGCGCTCAAGAAGATCGAGACCAGGCTGGACCTGCTGGTGCAGGCGGTCGAGGACTCGGCCGCGCGGCGGGCCGACGATCTCGGCGCGATCCTGGCCTCGCTCGGGGAGGACCGGGTGAACGCCATGGCGCGGGCACGAGAGGTGGAGGAGCTGCGCGAGGAAGTCCGCGCGCTGGCCAAGGACTCCGTATGACGCGGGTCAGGCACAACGACTACGGGGTGCTGCGCCCTCCCGCCGTGGGCGCGTGGGAGCCCGCGCTGCGGGTCTCGGTGGTCATCCCGGCCTACAACAGCGCGGAGGCGCTGGAGCGCACGGTTCCGGCGCTCGCGCGGCAGACGTATCCCGCTGAGCTGATGGAAGTGGTGGTCGCGGACGACGGGAGCGAGCCGCCGCTCGACGTGCCGGGCGCCCGGGTCGTACGGGTGTCCGGCGGGTGGGGGCGCGGCGCGGCCAGGCAGGCGGGGCAGCTCGCGGCCACCGGGGACGTGATCCACTGGCTCGACTCCGACATGCTCCTCGCGGACGACCACATCGAGGCGCACATGCGCTGGCACCACCTGATCGACTACGCGGTGGTGATCGGGGACACGCGGTTCGTGGAGAAGGCGGGCGAGGAGGGCGTCCAGTCCGAGTACACGAGGAAGACCCTGGAGTCCTCCAGGCGGCTCAAGGACGCGGGCGCGAGCGCGTACCTGCTGCACACGGGCGCGTCCACGTCCGTGCGGGCCGATCTGCTCCGCGCGGCGGGCGGTGTGGACACCTCCCTGAACATGGCCGAGGACACCGAGCTCGGCTACCGGCTGGCGCAGGCGGGAGCGGTGTTCATCCCCGACGCCGAGGCCAGGGCGTGGCATGTCGGGCCCTCCACCGTGATGTTGCGGGAGAAGGAGGTGCACCGGCACAACTGGTCCTATCTCGGCGACTTCATCCCCGTCCTGCGCTGGCTGCGCAACCATCCCAGGCGTCACTGGCGGGTGCCGTACGTGCAGGTGGTCGTGGCCGCGACCACCTACGAGGAGACGCGGGCCACCGTGGACTCGGCCCTCGCGGGCACGCTCACCGACGCGGCCGTGACGATCGTCGGCCCCTGGGACAAGCTGACCGGCGAACGCCGCTCCAACCTCGACGACCCCTTCCTCGAGCTGCGCCTGCTGGACAACCTCTACGCGCACGAGCCCCGGGTGTCGTTCGCGGAGAGCGTACCCGTCTCCGCCGCGCCCGCCCCCTTCCTGCTCAGCGTGCCCACCGGGTGGGTACTGGGCGCCGACACCCTCGCCAGGCTCGTCCGTCATGCGGACCGCGACCTGCTCGGCCTGGTCAGCGTCGCGCTGTCGGAGGGCGCGTCAGGGGTCGTGGCCGCCCGCCTGGAGCGCACGGCGGCGTTCGGCCGCGCCTCCCTGCTCGACGGCGCGGCCGATGACCTGGTGGACGAGATGTTCGGGTCCGAGTGGGTCAGCGGCGGCGAGTACGGCTTCGCGACGGCGGAGGAGGCCGAGCCGCTGGCCGGAGACCCCGCGAAGTGGCGGGCCCTGGCCGGGGAGCGGCAGAAGGAGGTCAAGAAGCTGCGCGCGGAGGTGGAGCGGCTCGCGGCCGAGGTCGAGCGGCTCTCCGCCGAGCCGCCCGCCGACGACCGGGCGGGCCGTGGCGGGTTGAGCTCGCTGATCAGGCAGCTGCGGAGCGCCGGATGATCCGGGAACTGATGGCGGAGCTACGCGGCGCGCGCGTCTTCTTCGCCGGGATCGACGACGTCGCCCCGATCTACGCCGCGGCCGGCCGCGAACCCGCCGACGGCACGCGGAGGGTCGCGGACCTCGACCGGGACCTGCTGGAGCCGCCCGCCGAACCCGAGCAGGCGGCCGAGGTCCTCGTGCTGGCCAGGACGCCGGCCGACCTGCGCAGGATCGCGACGCTGCACAAGCTGTTGCCCCAGGCCGAGCGGGTGGTGGTGGCCGTGCTGGACACGCCCGCCGCCCATCCCGCGCCGGTGCCCACGCCGACGCCCGCGCACCGGTGGCGGTCTCTGACGGATCTGCGGGTGTACCAGCCCAAAAACCGGGTCTGGGTGGTCGATGCCCGGTTCTCCGCGCCCACGCCCGCGGGCCGTACCGTGGCGGCGACGGCGCGGGCGTTCGCGGGGCACCGCCTCGACGTCATCGCGGCGCCCGCGGCGGCGATCGCGGGCGTCGGGGCCGCGGACTGGCGCCCCGGCGACCCGAACGCGACACCCGCCGAGGTGGGGGGGCCGGTGCCCGAGCGGGTTGGCGCGCCGGGCAGCGACGTGGCGCTCCGCACGCTCGCGCGGACCGGCGGAGCGGCGCGGCAGAACGGCGCGGCGGAGACCGGCGACGTCCAGGCCACGGAGGCGGAGGTCATCGGTTGGGCCGGGGACGAGACGCCCATCGAGCGTCCGACGCTGGGGGCCGTGAGCTGGGAGCGCCTCGGGCGGCCGGGTATGACCGACTCGCCGCTGGCCGACCCCGACGTGCTGGGCGAGCCCTCCATGATCCCGCCCGTGGACGAACGCCTCGTGAACCCCCAGGGCTTCGTCACCACCCCCTCGCGCGGCATGGCGTCGCTGACCGAGCGGGACGGCCGGTGGTCGGTGGTGCTGGACGGGAAGGTCGTGACGTCGTTCGCCGAGTCCGGCGGGGTCACCGACGCGGACGTGGCCAGATTGCGGCAGATCCGCGGCGTCGAGGTGGACTGGCGGCACCCGCACAGCGGTCCGCTGGCCGCCGTGCGGGTGCTGGCCGGGCTGGCCGCCGCCGGGGTGCCGCTGCGCGCGGAGTCGGTGCCGCGATGGGCGGGCGCACTCGGTGACGAAATAATCGGATTGATCGAGCATTGCCCGGATATTTCGGATGATTTGCGGCGCGAGGAGCACAGCATCCGCCTGCGCCGCGCCGCACTCCGTACCCACGGTGTCGCCGCACGATGGGAGCAGCTCGGCGCTCCGGCCCCCGCTCCCCCGCTCACCTCGGTGCTGCTGGCGACCCGCCGCACCGACATGGTGTCGTTCGCGCTCGACCAGGTCGCCCGCCAGCGCGGCGCGCAGCTCGAGGTGATCCTCGCCCTGCACGGCGTCTCCCAGGACCACCCGGACGTGGCCAAGGCGATCGCGGCGTTCGAGGGCCCGCTGACGGTGTTCGAGGCCGACCCCCAGGCCGTGTTCGGCGGGGTGCTGAACGACGCCGCCGCGCGGGCCTCGGGGTCGTTCCTGCTGAAGATGGACGACGACGACTGGTACGGCCCCGACTTCCTGTCCGACCTGCTGCTGGCGCATTCGTACTCGGGCGCCCAGGTGGTCGGCACGGTGCCGGAGTTCGTGTACCTGTCGTCCATCGACGTCACCGTGCACCGCAAGCAGGTCACCGAGCAGATCACCAGCTTCATCGCCGGGGGGACGATCCTGGTGGAGCGCTCGGCGTTCCAGGCGGTGGGCGGGTTCCGGCCGCTGCGGCGCTCGGTGGACACCCAGTTCCAGGAGGCCCTGCAGGCGGCGGGCGGGCAGATCTACCGCACGCACGGGCTCGGCTACATCCTGCGCAGGGGCCCGGCGGCCAACCACACGTGGCGGGAGCCGATCGGGACGTTCCTGCAGCGCAACAGGCAGCAGTGGCGCGGCTTCCGCCCGAACGCCCTCATGGCCATGGACGGGACCCCATGACAGGCATTCCGCGCATCCGGCGCAACGACTTCGGCGTTCTCACCCCGCCCGCCCTGGGCGAATGGGAGCCCACGCTCACGGTCACGGTCGTCATCCCGGCCCACGACCGCCAGGACACGCTGGACCTCGCCCTGGCCGCCCTCGCCGCCCAGAGCTACCCCGAGCGCCTCATCGACGTCATCGTCGTGGACGACGGCAGCGCCACCCCGCTCCACCTCCCCGAGCTCGTCCCGGCGAGGACCAAGCTGATCTCCAGCCCGCCGGGCGGCTGGGGCCGGGCCTGGGCCGTGCAGGCGGGGCTGGACGCCGCGGCCGGCGAGGTCGTGTTCGTCCTGGACGCCGACATGGTCCCGCACAGGCAGCACGTGGAGGCCCAGCTCCGCTGGCACCACCTGGCCCCGTACGTGGTGGCGCTGGGCTGGATCGACTTCACCGCCGCCACCGACCTCCCGACCCAGGAGCAGGTACGCCAGGCGCTGGAGACGGGCACGGAAGGCGAGCTCTTCCCCCTCGCGCCGCACCGCCACGACTGGGCCGAGCGGATCATCCACGACCACGACGGACTGCGCACCGCCCCCAGTTCCCTGGCCACCCGCGTCCACGTGGGCGCCACGGTGTCGTACCCGGCCACGCTGCTGCGCTCGATCGGCGGCATGGACACGTCCCTGGTCCTGGCCGAGGACACGGAGCTGGGCTACCGCCTCACCCAGGCGGGCGCGGTGTTCGTGCCGGACCCGCAGTCCCGTGCGTGGCACATCGGGCTCCCGACGGCGATGCGCGACTTCGCGGCGCTGAAGCGGTACAACGACCCGTACGTCGCCGACCGGGTCCCCTACCGCCGCTACCTCCGCACCGACGCCGGCCGCCAGTGGCTGGTGCCGTACGTGGACGCCACGGTGCAGGCCGGCTCGTACGAGGACGTCCGGGCCACGGTCGACGGCCTCCTGGCGAGCTCGATCCCGGACATCAGGGTCACCGTCCCCGGCCGGTGGGACGCCTTGACCGCCGGCCGCCGCTCCCCGCTCGCCGACCCGTACCTCGACCTCCGCCTCATCCACGCGAACTTCGCCCACGACCCCCGCGTCCACCTGACCGGGCCGCTCGAGGGGACGCCCCCGTTCCGGCTCTCGGTCCCGCCCGGCTGGGTCCCCTCGAAGGACACGGTGGAACGCCTGGTGGCCCACATGGAGGAGCACGACCTGGGCGCCGTCTGCGTGGCCCTGGACGAGAGCGCGGAGGGCGTCACGCTCGCCCGCCTGGACCGTACGGCGGCCCAGTCCCGGGCCGCGCTGGTGGCGGCACCGGACGACGACTGGGACGACCTCATCGACGCCCTCTTCGGCCTGGAGTGGCTGGACGGGGAGAGCTGGGGGTTCAAGCGCCGCCCCGCGGTCTATCCGCCGCGCAAGAAGCCGGTCTCGGAGGTCGCGCGGCTCACGGCCGAGCACGACAAGGAGATCGCCCTCTACCGCAAGCGCGTGGCCGCGCTGCGGGCGGAGATGGCGCAGCTGCGGCGCGAGGCGGGCAAGAACGGCAGGGACGCGGCCCGCTGGCGCGAGAAGGCCGAGGCCTGGCGCAGAGAGGCGGTCCGCCTCGCCCGCGCCCAGAACCGCACGGTGCTCAGGAGAGCCGTCCGCAAGGTCCGCAGCCTGGCCTTCCCGGAAGGCTAGTCGTCGCCCTCGACGCGCATCACGCTGGCCACGGCGCGTACGATGTCCAGCTCCCGCAGCTCCTCCATGGTCGCCGACAGCGCCGCGTCGGTGGCGCGGTGGGTGACGATGACGAGCTGGGCGTCGTCCCCGTGCCCCTCCTGGCGCACGGTCTGGATCGACACGTCGTGCTTGGCGAACAGCTCGGCCACCCGCGCCAGCACGCCCGGCTTGTCGGCCACGTCGAGAGCCACGTGGCAGCGCGTGACCGTGTCGCCCATGGGATGGGCCGTCAGGTCCGCGTAGGTCGACTCCTCAGGCCCGCGCGTGCCCGCCAGGCGGTTTCTGGCGACGGCCACCAGGTCGCCCAGGACGGCCGAGGCGGTGGGCGCGCCGCCCGCCCCCTTGCCGTAGAACATGAGCTGCCCCGCCGACTCCGCCTCCACGAAGACCGCGTTGTACGCCTCCCGCACGCCGGCCAGCGGATGCGTCCGCGGGATCATCGCCGGGTGCACCCGCACCCCGAACGAGCGGCCGTCGTCGGAGCGGGCGCAGATGGCCAGCAGCTTGATGACGTAGCCCATGTCCTTGGCCGAGGCGACGTCGGTGGCGGTGATCTCGGTGATGCCCTCGCGGTGCACCTCGGCGGCCGTGACGCGGCTGTGGAAGGCGAGCCCGGCCAGGATGGCGGCCTTGGCGGCGGCGTCGAAGCCCTCGACGTCGGCCGTCGGGTCCGCCTCCGCATAGCCCAGGGTCTGGGCCTCCTCCAGGGCGTCGGTGAAGGACGCCCCGGTCGTGTCCATCTTGTCGAGGATGTAGTTGGTGGTGCCGTTCACGATGCCGAGCACCCGCTTGACGTGGTCGCCGGCCAGCGACTCGCGCAGGGGGCGCAGCAGCGGGATGGCCCCAGCCACGCTGGCCTCGAAGTAGAGGTCGCCGTTGCCCTTCCTGGCGGCCTCGTGCAGGGTGGCGCCGTCCTCGGCCAGCAGCGCCTTGTTGGCCGTGACCACCGACTTGCCCCTGGACAGGGCCGAGACGATCAGCGTGCGGGCGGGCTCGATGCCGCCGATGACCTCGATGACGATGTCGATGTCGTCGCGGGTGACCAGCGCCTCGGCGTCGGTGGTGAACAGCGCGGGATCCACGTCCACGTCGCGCTTGCGGCCGAGCCGGCGCACCGCGACCCCGGCCAGCTCCAGCGGGGCGCCGATGCGTGCGGCGAGGTCGCCGGCCTGCTCGTGCATGAGCCTGATGACCTGCGTGCCGACGACGCCGCAGCCCAGGAGAGCCACCTTCAGCGGTTTCACAGCTGCCCCCTCAACAGGTCGTCCTCGGTCTCGCCCTGCACGATCACCCGCGACTCGCCGCCGGAGACGGCGACCACGGCGGGCTTGGGCAGGTAGTTGTAGTTGCTGGCCAGCGAGCGGCAGTAGGCCCCCGTCGCGGCCACCGCGATCAGGTCGCCGGGCGCGAGGTCGGAGGGCAGGTGGAAGTCACGCACGATGATGTCGCCGCTCTCGCAGTGCTTGCCGACCAGGCGGCTGAGCATGGGCTCGGCGGTGCTCTCGCGGCTGGCCAGCACGGCGGTGTATTCGGCGCCGTAGAGCGCGGTGCGCACGTTGTCGCTCATGCCGCCGTCGACGCTCACGTAGGTGCGCAGGCCCTCGACGTCCTTGATCGTGCCGACCTCGTAGAGAGTGATGCCCCCGGGGCCGATGACGGTGCGCCCCGGCTCCACGGTCAGCCTGGGCACGGGCAGGCCCGCGTCCTTGCAGACCTTGGTGACGATCTCGCGCAGGCTGTCGGCCAGCTCCTTGATGTCGGGCGCCTCGTCGCCCTCGACGTAGGCGATGCCGTAGCCGCCGCCGAGGTCGAGCTCGGGCAGCACGACGCCGTGCTCCTGCTTGATCTGCACGAGCAGCGCGGTCAGGCGCCTGGCCGCCACCTCGAACCCGGCCGTGTCGACGATCTGGGACCCGATGTGCGAGTGCAGCCCGACCAGCTCGAGCTGCGGGAGGGCGAGGACGCGGCGCACGGCCTCGGCGGCGGCACCGGTGTTGAGCGACAGCCCGAACTTCTGGTCGTCGTGCGCCGTCGCGATGAACTCGTGCGTGTGCGCCTCGACCCCGGTGGTCACCCGGATCATCACCTTGGGCCGCTTGCCCAGCTGCTCGGCGAGGTAGCCGAGCCTGGCGATCTCCTCGTAGGAGTCGGCCACGATGTGCCCGACGCCGGCCTCGAGCGCCCTGGTCAGCTCGGCGGCGGACTTGTTGTTGCCGTGCATCGTGATGCGCTCGGCGGGGAACCCGACGCTGAGCGCGACCGCCAACTCGCCGCTGCTGGCCACGTCGAGCCCCAGGCCCTCGTCGTGGAGCCAGCGCACGATCTCCTTGCACAGGAACGCCTTGCCGGCGTAGTGGACCTCGGAGCCGGCGAAGGCCGTGGCGTAGTCGCGCATGCGCGAGCGCACGTCGGCCTCGTCGAGGACGTAGAGCGGCGTGCCGTGCTCGCGGGCCAGCTCGCGCACGTCCACGCCGCCGACAGTGAGCGCGCCATCGGTCCGGGTCGACGTTCGCGGCCAGATCGCGGGGTTGATCCGGTTGAGGTCGGCGGGCGCCACCGGCGGGCGCTCGTGGGGCAGCATCTCGGCATGCCGGTCCCCGGCGGGATGGACGAATCGGCTCACCCGATCGAGGCTATCGGAACAGCAAGTGAGCCATGACCCACTGCCCACGTATCGAGACGCGATCAAGCTCTACAAGGGATATTTTTACGATTTTTCGCCATTTGGCCGGATATTTTCTACTCACATTCGCTCCGGTCCCGGCAGCACGCCTCGTACGGCCTCCGCCAGGCGCACCCGCGCCGTGTGCACGGGCCCCGGCGCCTCGTCGCCGACCGGCACGGCGGGCGCGCGCTCGTGCGCGTCGTGATAGGCCAGCGCCAGCCGCACGAGGTACGTCTCCCACCCGGGCTCCCTGCTGACCATCCGCCCCGGGATCTCGGCAAGCAGCCGCAGCACCCGCCGATCGACGGGGTCGTCGAGCAGCTCGGGCCGGAACCCGGTCGCCGGCACCCCGAGCTCCCGGGCCCAGCGCCGCACGAAGCAGGCCCGCGCATGCCCGTAGCGCACCACGAACCCAGGGTTGTCCCACGTGCGGGGAAAGTCCGGCCAGGCCGGCTCCGGGATGCCGGCCGGCTCCATGGACTCCAGCAGCGCGCCTGGCACCGTCACGGTGATCCGCAGGAGGCCGTCGCCCCGCACCTCCACGCCGGCCACCCCGGGCACCGCCCGCACCCGGTCGGCGAGCACGTGCGCGGGCAGCCGCCGCCGCAGGGCCGCCGCTGAGACGTACACCGCCTCCCGCTCCCACGAACCCTCGGGCGCGGGCGGCTCCCCCAGCACGCCGGCCAGCTCCCGTGCGCTCACACGACGACTCTAGATGAGCGCGTGTGGCTCGGCGGAGCCGTACTCGACCAGCTGGGCAGCCCCCAGCAGCCAGCGGTCCTCGTCGCGCACCCGCACGTAGCCGAACCGGTCGGCCGAGAACACCTTGATCCCGTCCGTGCGGCACTGCCGCATGAGCACCTCGTCCCACCCGTCGGTGAGGTCGGCGAAGCCCAGCTCGCGCAGCGCGTTCCTGCGGGCCAGGAGGGTCGCGCCGACGATCTCGGGGACGTACGTGTACTCGGCGTCGGGCTGCTTGATCAGCGTGGCCTGAGGCTTGCGCAGGTGGGCGTAGAAGGCGGCCTTGCCCACGATGTCGGCGGTGCTGAAGAGGAAGGCCCGCCGCAGGTCCGACAGGTAGTGCGCGCCGTACACGTCGCGCGGGTCCATGACCGCCACCAGGTCGGCCTCGCACAGGTCGATGCCGGCGCCGAGCATCGCGCCCACGGTCATCTCCGGCTGCGTGCGGCGATGGACGATCTCCACGTCCGGCAGCACGTCGCGGGCCCGCTGCTCCGACTCCGGCGGCCCGATGACGATGAGCTGGTCGACCCCCGACTGCTTGGCGACCTGCGCCAGCGCGTGCTCCATCAGGTACGGGTCCGCGATCGGCAGCAGGACCGAGGTGTTGAGGGTGGCGCGGGCACTGGGCAGGCCGATCGCGTCGAGCAGTTCGTCGATGCGCTCGGTCATCGTGCCCATCTGGTACGCCCGCCGCAGCGCCACGTGCGCCCGCCGGGTGTCGGGCTCGGGACCGATGGGCGTGCCGCAGGCGGCGAGCTCGGCCAGCCGCCACTGGGGCGTCCCCGGCGGGCACTCCACGCCGGCCGGCCACCGGTAGGAGGTCAGCACGTCGGGGTACGTCAGGTGCTCGGACAGGAGCTGGTCGAGCGTGAGCACCCGGTCGATGCGCCCGCCGGACAGCGGCAGCGGGTTGTGCACCCTGGGCTGCACCCCGAACTGCAGCCGCGGCCAGGCCACCGTGAGATCGGTCGTGAACCGGTGCTCGAACAGCTCGGCCGCCGCGGCGTACGCGGCCACGTCACCCTGCGTGTGCCAGAAGACGGTGCGGATGCCGCGCTCGGCGCACCAGGCGAGCAGCGCCTTGAGCCCCTCGCCCGGCTCGCCGGTGATCTCCTCGGCCCACGGCCCCTGCGTGACGGACTCGACCACCAGCAGGTGGGGCACCTCCAGCGGGAGCACCCTGGCGAAGTCACGGGGCGTGAAGCCGGTCGTCTGCCGCCACTCGTAGCGCAGCAGCGCCTCAACGTGCGGGTCGGCGATCACCCCGGCCGTCAGGTGCGGCCGGGTGTTGGGCCCTGTCGGCACCCGGAAGGGCTTGAGCCTGAACGAGGCGCCCCCGAGCGTCCTGGTCGTGCTGGTGGCCTGGAACGCGGCCCCTGGGCGCTCATCCTTGGGCTTGACGGCCGCGGGTGGCTTGCGCTTGGGCGCGGTGGGCCGCTTGACGGGCTTGGCGGCGCCCCTGAGGCCCTTGGCCAGCCGCACCGGGTTGCTCTTGCCGCTCTTGAGAGCGTCACCGAGGCGGTTCCAGCGGGCGACCTTGATCGAGGACAGCTTCCAGTTGGCGACCTCGGCCTGGAAGCGCTGCTCGGCCAGGTCCTTGCGCAGCTTCTCCGCAGCGGCCTCCTCGACCGCGAGCCGCTCCTCGGCCTCGCTCAGCCGCTCGGCCAGCGCCTTGGCCTCCTCGACGCTCTGCTCGGCGGCGGCCAGCTTGGCCTGGGCGGCGTCCAGCAGCCTGGCCAGCTCTGCCGCGCGCTCGGCCTGCGCGACGGCATCCCGCAGGGCTTTACGCGTGCTCTCTAGCTCCGTAGACAAATGGGCCTCCGCTCCCTCAGCCCGGCAAAGGATACTCTTTTGCCGCAAGCGTCTCGAAGGGATGAGATCCGGTGCAGTTCAATGTGCGGCCCTACGTCTGCGGCGCCCTGGGCCGGATCGACACCGCCATGCTCGGCAAGCTGACCGCCGCCGGCCCGCGGGTCCTGCCGGCGCTCCAGTCGCCCGAGGCGGCGCTGTTCAGCTCCACGCCGCTGCCGCCCTACCAGCGCGCGGGAAACACGTTCGCGTTCGCCTGGGGCGAGCGCAAGCCGGCCGTCGCCGACGACTGGATTGCGGTGGCGGAGACGTACGAGACGCCCGGGCTGATCGGCGACGGCGAGCGTGTCACGCTGCACACGGGCGCCCTGGGGCTCGTGGACGTCTACTACGTGCGCCACGGCGACGCGGTCTACTTCTCGTCCCTGATCCAGCCGCTGCTCAGCCTCGTGCCGATCGAGATCGACTGGTCGGCGTGGGCCTCGATCATCCAGGTGACCTTCCCCCTGGGCGAGGCGACGCCGTACGCCGACGTCAAGCGGCTGCCGGGGTCGAGCGCGCTGGTGTGGCGGCACGGCCTGCTCGCGACCGAGCGCAGGCTGCCCCGCTGGCTGCGCACGGAGCCGTACGAGTCGTGGATCAGCCCTCGCGAGATCGTCGACCTGCTCCACGAGGTCTATGAGGACTACGACGGCCGCAAGCTGCTGGTCCCGGTCAGCGGCGGCTACGACTCCCGGCTGCTGGCCAGCGTGGCCAAGGCTCGCGGCATGGATGTCGAGTCGTGGACGACCAGCCCCGACGACGGCACCGACACCGACATCGCGTTCGCCAGATCGATCACCATGGAGCTGGGCATCCCGCACCGGGTGATCACCCAGGACGCCGCCGACTACCCCGATGACGCGGTCGAGGTGGCCCGCAGGCTCGAGTACCTCACGCCTCATCACGCCTGGTACGCGCCCTTCGCCAAGGAGGTGCACGGCGCGGGCCGGATCCTCATCGACGGCCTGGCGGGCGGGCCGCTGCTGAAGAACTTCATGGTCAGCGGGGCCGCGCTGGAGGCCAGGACGCAGGCGGAGCGCTCCGCCGCCGTCCTCGGCTCGCTGTCGCTGGGCGCGCCCTCGCAGCCGTTCCTGTCCGCTGCCGCCGCCGAGTGGATGGCGGAGACCGTACGCGAGCAGTTCGCGGCCGCCACGTCCATGCTCCACGGGCACCGGGCGGAGCTGCCGCTCTCGGTGCTGCACACCAGGACCGTGCGGGGCATCGCGCGCTCGGCGGTCAACCTGGTGGGGCCCGAGGCGTCATTCGCGGCGCCGTTCATCGACCCGCGTTTCTTCGACGCCGCCCTCTCGGTCGGCGTGGCCCGCAAGGACAAGGGCCGTTTCTACCGCGAGGTGCTCCACGCGGCCAACCCACGGGTGGCCGCACTCCCCTCGACCAATGTGGTCAAGCAGCCACTCCAGAGGGTGCCGCTACGGTCCACGGCCGCTCCCGCCCGAAATTATTCGCACCGCATGCTGGAGACTGTGGTGAGACGGGTGCCTGGGCTGCTGTCGGACGAGCTGCACGAGGTGATCGCCGGCGGGCCCGACGCTCTGACCAGGTTCAACGGCTGGAACGACCGCTTCTGGGTGCGGGGATTGGTGCTTTTCGGGCTGTGGCTGAGCGACTTCGAGAACGACCTCTCGGACGTCGCGCCACCTTTTTAGTGAACTCTGGGTAACGGGGTGATTACAGGCGGATCTCCGGGGTACTAACCCCGGCACAGCAGAAGCGGGTTCCGGAAAGCCACCGGGCTGGTAGTGTTCGGCCCGTAAGCGCCGCACAAACGGGCACCAGATCACAAATCAGGTCTCGTCAAGGGCAGTGGGGTTCGCAGGGATGACGACTCCACGCGGCGCGGTCACCAGATAAACGCCGGGGTAACCGGTGACTTCGTCCTGCCCACATCTCTTCCTGTGAGCGACATATGATCAACGCATCCCCAATGCCGGAGCCGATCTCCGAGGCGTTCGTCTCGGAGGATCCAGCCTGGTACAAGCGGGCGGTGTTCTACGAGGTTCTCGTCCGGGGGTTCAAGGACTCCAACGGCGACGGCACCGGCGACCTGCGCGGTCTCATCGAGAAGCTGGGCTACCTCGAGTGGCTCGGCGTGGACTGCCTGTGGCTGTTGCCGCTGTACGAGTCGCCGCTGCGCGACGGCGGTTACGACATCTCGGACTACATGAAGATCCTCCCTGACTTCGGTGACCTGGGGGATTTCGTGCAGCTGATCGAGAAGGCTCACGAGCGTGGCCTGCGGATCATCACCGACCTGGTGATGAACCACACAAGCGATCGCCACCCCTGGTTCCAGGCGTCCCGGCACGACCCCGAGGGTCCGTACGGCGACTTCTACGTGTGGGCCGACCACCCCACGGCCTACCCCGACGCGCCGGTGATCTTCATCGGGGCCGAGGAGTCCAACTGGACCTACGACCCGGTGCGCAAGCAGTACTACTGGCACCGCTTCTTCCACCACCAGCCGGACCTGAACTATGACAACCCGGCTGTGCAGGAGGCCATGCTTGAGGTCCTGCGGTTCTGGCTGGACCTGGGCATCGACGGCTTCCGGCTGGACGCGGTGCCCTACCTGTTCGAGCGCGAGGGCACGGCGTGCGCCGGGCTGCCGGAGACGCACGCGTACCTGAAGAAGATCAGGACCGAGGTGGACCGGCTCTACCCCGACCGGGTGCTGCTGGCCGAGGCCAACGGCTGGCCCGAGGACGTGGTGGAGTACTTCGGCGACCCCACCACGGGGGGCGACGAATGCCACATGGCCTTCCACTTCCCGCTCATGCCGCGCATCTACATGGCGGTCAAGAAGGAGACCCGCGAGCCGATCTCCGAGATCATGTCGCGCACGCCCAAGCTGCCAGAGAAGGCGCAGTGGGGCATCTTCCTGCGTAACCACGACGAGCTCACGCTCGAGACGGTGACCGAGGAAGAGCGCGACTACATGCACAACGAGTACGCCAAGGACCCGCGCATGCGGGCCTACCTGGGCATCCGCCGGCGGCTCGCCCCGCTGCTCGACAACGACCGCGACCGGATCGAGCTGTTCACGGCGCTGCTGCTGAGCCTGCCCGGCTCGCCGATCATGTACTACGGCGACGAGATCGGCATGGGCGACAACATCTGGCTGGAGGACCGCGACGCGGTCCGCACGCCGATGCAGTGGAGCCCCGACCGCAACGCCGGCTTCTCCGCGGCCGATCCCGGGCGGCTCTACCTGCCCGCGGTCATGGACCCGATCTACGGCTACCAGGCGGTCAACGTGGAGGCCCAGCAGCGCCACGAGGGCTCGCTGCTCCACTTCACCCGCAAGATGCTGGAGATCCGGCGCAAGCACCCGGTGTTCGGCGTGGGGGCGTACACGGAAATGTGGTCCTCGAACCCCGCCGTGCTCACCTACGTCCGCGAGGACCGCGACGACATCATGCTGTGCGTGAACAACCTGTCGAAGTTCCCGCAGCCGGTCGAGCTGGACCTGCGCAGGTTCGAGGGGATGATCCCGGTCGAGGCGCGGGGCGGGGTGCAGTTCCCGCCGATCGGCGAGCTGCCGTACCTGCTCACCCTGCCGGGACACGGCTTCTACTGGTTCGCGCTGAAGAAAAAGGCGGCTCTCAGCGGGAAGTGACCGGCACCTGGGCACGGGCCGCGCGGCGGGCGGGAATGAGCGCCACCGCGAGGGCCGTGCCCACGGCGACCACGACGGCGACGGCCAGCGTCAGGGCCGAGGGCGCCCGCCCGATGCCCGCGCCGACGCCGCTCGTGTGGCCCTGCAGGTCGATCAGCCCGGTCACGACGGACATGCCCGCGGCGGCGCCCGCGCCGACCCCGAGCACGACCAGCAGCCCCGTGCCCGTCACGAGCGTGGCCATGACCTGGCGCGGCGTCAGGCCCATGGCTTTCAGCACGGCCAGGTCGAAGGCGTGGTCACGCAGGCCGAGCGCGCTGGCGGTGAGCAGGTTGGCCAGGCTGATCAGCAGGAGCACGGCGATCAGCGCCACGATCACCACCCGGATGATCGACAGCCGGTCCGCCGGGTTGACCGCGGTCTGGATGTCCAGGCTCTCACCCGACTCGGCCAGCAGCCGCCCGCGCACCTCGGCCTTGTCCGCGCCCGGTTTCAGGGCCAGCGCGTAGAACTCGGGCGGCACCGAGTCCTTGGCCGCCAGGCTGTCGAGCCCCACTGAGATCACTTCGCCGTCCAGATCAGGCTCGACGGTCCTGCCGACGATCCTGACGATCAGCGGCGTGCCGCCCACGGTCAGCCGCACCCGGTCGCCGATCTTGACGCCGAGCAGGTCGAGCAGGCCCTGACCGGCCACCGCCTCGCCCTGGCGGTCGTACATGCGGCCCTCGACCACGGGGAACGGGTAGGGCTCCGTCGAACTGCCGATGGCCCGGACGCGGACCGAGCGGGCCTCGCCCGGGGCCAGGGCGTTCACGTCGGCGCCCGGGTAGACCTGGGCCACGTCCCTGTCCAGCTCGGCGAGGCGCTTGGCCTCGGCCGGCTCCAGCTGCGCCAGCCTGCCGGGCCTGACGTACAGGCTGGCGTGCTGGCCGACCTGCTCGGGGTGGTCGGCGAAGTTGTCCAGCGTGGCCCATACGCCGAGCCCGATCGTGATCATCATCATCGGCACGGCCACCCCGAACGCCGTCAGGAACGCGGGGACCCGCCGGGTGAAGGCGTCCCTGGTGCCGAGGACGAGCGCGGGCGGCAGGCGTACCAGCAGGGCCAGCCGGGCCAGCCTGGACAGGTGGCCGCGCGGCGGCAGGGCGGGCGCGTCGGGGATCGGCGGCGTGCGGCCGCCGCGCCACGCGGGCACCCCAACCGCGGCCAGCACCACCAGTGCCGTGCCCGCGACGATGGCCAGCACGGGGATGGGCGCCACGGACGTCGCGCCGAGCACCACCGCCGTCACGCCCCAGCCCACCACTGCGCCGATCGCGACGCCGAGCAGCCCCAGAGCGCCGTGCTCGACCAGGAGCAGCAGCGCGATCTGGCCCCTGGTGAAGCCCATCGACTTGAGCGTGGCCAGGTCGCGGAGCTGGCCCAGCACCCGGCCGCCGGCGGCGTTGGCCACCGCGAGCGCCGCGGCCACGAGCCCGACCACCCCGAACAGCGCCAGCAGCGTGCCCAGCAGCCGGTTGTCCAGCTCCATGGCCGCCCGGACCTCGCGCCAGGTGTAGACGCGCTGGAGGTCGTCCTCCAGCATGACGACCACCCGCTGCGAGACCACCTGCGTGGCGTCGGGGTCGGCCAGGCGCAGCCCCGTCACCCACTCGCTGCGGCTCAGCATGGGCTCGATGCGGTTGAGCATGGCGGGCAGCACGTAGGCCAGGCCAGGCGTCCACTGGGGGTAGAAGCCCTGCTCGGCGGAGTCGGCGATGCCGCGTACGTACAGGGTGTGGCGCTCACCGCTGAGCGCGATGATCGTGAAGGGCGCGCCGATCCTGAGCCGCAGCGAGGTGGCGAAAGAGCGCTCTACGACCACCCCGTCGGGCTGCGAGGAGTCCAGCCACCTGCCCTCGGCCACCACCGGGTGCGCCACCTGCGGCGGCGTGGCGGGCATCGCGCGCAGCGCAGCAGGCTCCTTCTTGCCCTCCTGCGCCACGGTCACGGGCGCCGACCGGTACGGGCCTGCGACCTGCGTCACGCCGTCGATGCCGCCCAGGGCCACCTGGGGGCTGTCGTCGGTGTAGAGCCAGACATGCGCGCCGTCGGTCTGGGCGAACAGGCTCCGCCACGGGTTGGTGCCGTCCTCGAGCAGGGTCGCCGCGGTGATCAGCGCGGCCACTATCCCGGCCACGGTCAGCACGGTCAGCACCGCCTGGGCCTTCCTGGCCCGCAGGTCGGCCCTGATCCACCGGCTCCCCGCCAAAGTGGCGCTCACAGGTCCTCCTTCGTCGGACCTGTGAGCGCTGCGCTGCTGTGTCCGATTGTTCCCTCGCTTCGCTCGCTCACCTAAGATCGATCACCTCACCGGCCGTCCCCGTGCGCCTGCGCGAGATGCGGCCGTCGTCCACGATCTCCCCGTCGAACAGGGACACCAGCCGGTCGGCCAGGCTGGCCACGCGGGCGTCGTGGGTGACCATGACGATCGTCTGTCCCTCCTTGTGGACGTCGCTGAGCAGGCGGAGCACGTCACGGGTGTTGCGGCTGTCGAGGTTGCCGGTCGGCTCGTCGGCCAGCAGCACGCTGGGCTGGTTGGCCAGCGCCCTGGCCAGCGCGACCCGCTGCTGCTCGCCGCCGGACAGCTGGGCGGGCGAGGCGTCGGCGCGGTCGGTGAGGTTGAGCGCGCCGAGCAGGCTCTCCCTGCGCTCGCGGGCCACCTTGGGCGAGGCCCCGGCCAGCAGCGCGGGCAGCTCGACGTTGTCGCCGACGGTCATGTTGGCGACGAGGTTGAAGAACTGGAAGACGAACCCGACCTTCTTGCGCCGCAGCAGCGCCCACGCGCTCTCGGAGAGCGTGTCGACCCGCTTGCCGTCGAGCCAGATCTCGCCGCTGGTCCTGGTGTCGAGCCCGCCCAGCATGTGGACGAGCGTGGACTTCCCGGAGCCGGAAGGACCCATGATCGCGACGAACTCACCCGGCTCGACCTGCAGGTCCACCCCGCGCACGGCAGGCACGGGCACCGCGCCATCCTGGTAGATTTTGACCAGATTGACCGTTTTCACAACCGCGCTCATGCCAGATCCTCCTGACAACGCTCCAGCCAGTCAAGATCCGCCTGCAGATGCAGCATGGCGCCCTCGATGAGGAGCGTCGCGACCCGGTCGGTCGGCGGTGTGCGGGCGAGGAGGTCGTTGAGATCGCTCATGAGCGACAGGTAGTGGCGGCGCTGCCGGCTGATCAGCGCCATCCGGTCGGCGATGCCGGTGAGGGGGGCGAGCACGAGCTTCATGAAGAACTCGTCGCGCACCCTGGGGCCTTCCGTGGGCTCGTCCACCCAGGTGGTGAGCACTTCGCGACCCTTGGCCGTGAGGTAGTAGACCTTCTTGTTGGGCCGGTTGGACTGCTCGACGCCCACCGCCCTGATCAGACCGTCCTTCTCCAGCCTGCCGAGCGTGACGTAGATCTGGCCGATGTTGGGGGAGGGATAGGCGCTGCCGAACGTCTGCTCCAGCGCCTGCCTGAGCTCGTAGCCGTGAGCCGGCTCTTTGGCCAGGAGCGCCAGCAGGTGAAGCCGCACTGCCGCACCTCCCCGCCGTGTTACGAATGCGTTACGTAGGTATCCGTTGACCTACAGATTACAGCTGTGCATAACATGAATGCATCTACCTAACACGTATGTAACCCCTCTGACCTTGGAGGAAACAGAGGTGCGCTCGCTGACGCTCGCCTTGGCCGTGCTCCTCGTCGCGGCCGGATGCGCGCCTGCGGGCGACGAGGACGGCGGCGACACGGGTACGGGCGGCACAGGCCCCATCACGTTCGCCACCGGACGCGACACCACGGCATACCTGCAACCGCTGCTGGACCGCTGGAACCAAGCCCACCCCGCGGAGAAGGTGACGCTGCTGGAACTGCCCGAGGCCGCCGACGAGCAGCGCGCTCAGATGGTGGCCAACCTCCAGGCCAAGAGCAGCCGGTACGACGTACTGGGGCTCGACGTGGTCTGGACCGCCGAATTCGCGGAGAACGGCTGGATCATCCCCCTGGAGCGCGGGTTGTTCCCGCTCGACAGGTTCCTGCCGCCCGTCGTGGAAACGGCGGTCTACAAGAACAAGCTCTGGGCCGTCCCGTACACGAGCAACGCGGGGCTGCTCTATTACCGGGCCGACCTGGTCAAGAAGCCGCCGCGGACGTGGGCGGAGCTTCGCGACCAGGCACGACAAATCACGAAAAAGCACGATATTGGAGGCTATGCCGGGCAGTTTCTGGCGTACGAAGGGCTCACCGTCAACTTCTCCGAGGCCCTGCAGTCCGCCGGCGGGCAGATCGTCAACCGGGACGGCACGGAGGTGACCCTCGATCCGGCCAAGGCTCAGATCGCGCTCGACTTCCTGCTCCAGGGACGGCGCGAGGGCTGGATACCCGAGAACTCGCTGAACTACAAGGAAGAGGAGTCGCGCCTGGCCTTCCAGGAGGGCCGGCTGGCCTTCGCCCGCAACTGGCCGCACGCGTACGGCCCCGCCAGGGCGAAGCTGGGCAAGAAGCTGGGCGTGACCCGGCTGCCCGGGCTCAACGGCCCCGGGTCCAGCACGCTGGGCGGCGCCAACCTGGCGATCAGCGCGTACTCCAAGCATCAGCACACGGCGCAGGAGTTCATCCGCTACTTCACGAGCCTGGAGAACGAGCGCCGCGTGCTCACCGAGGGCTCGTTCCCGCCCGTGTGGACCGAGCTCTACGACGATCCCGCCCTGATCAGGCGCTTCCCCTACCTGCCCGTGCTCAAGGAGAGCATCCTCGCGGCCAAGGCACGGCCGGTGAGCGCCAACTACAACCAGCTGAGCCTGGTGATCGCCAGTTCGGTCGCCAAGGCGCTCGGCAACCCCTCCACCGAGTCCGCCGACGACGTCGCGGCCTCCATGAAGTCAGAACTCGAAGAGATCATCAGAACCCAGTGAGGCAGCAATGCGAAAAGCCAGAGCAGCAGTCATCCTGGCCGGGCTCGCGGTAGCCGTCGCCGCCTGCGGCAACGCCCCCACGACCACCGCCCCCACCGATTCGGGTTCCGCGTCGGCTCCCGCCGGCGGCGCCAAGCCGCTCCAGGGCGTGAAGCTCGAGGTCGCCGCCAAGTGGACCGGCGACGAGCAGAAGAACTTCGAGCAGGTGCTCAAGGCCTTCACCGACAAGACCGGCGCCGAGGTCACCTACGCCTCCACCGGTGAGGACACCGGCGCCTACCTCGGCCCGCGCATCCAGGGCAAGAACCCGCCGGACGTGGCCATCCTCCCGCAGCCGGGTCTGGTGCAGCAGTACGGCAAGCAGAACGCGCTCAAGCCGCTGTCCGACGACGTCATCAAGGAGATCGACGCCAACTACACCCCGTACTGGAAGGAGCTCGGCTCCTACAACAGCCAGGTGTACGGCGTGCTGATCAAGGCGGCGCACAAGTCGCTGGTCTGGTACCGGGCGCAGGCGTACGACGACGCGGGCGTGCAGCCGGCGACCACCTGGGACGAGCTGATCAAGAACGCGCAGACCATCGCCGACTCCGGCACCGCACCGTTCTCGTTCTGCGGCGCCTCCGGCTGGACGCTGACCGACCTCTTCGAGAACATCTACCTGTCCACCGCCGGGCCCGAGAACTACGACAAGCTCTCCAAGCACGAGATCCCGTGGACGGACCCGACCGTGACCACGGCGCTGGAGAAGATCCAGCAGATCATCGGCAAGAAGGAGTTCCTGGTCGACGGCAACGCCGGCGCCCTGCAGACCGACTTCCCGACCTGCGCGACCAAGGTCTACGGCACCAAGAAGGCGGCCATGGTGATCGAGGCCGACTTCGTGGCGGTCACCGCTGTGCAGTCGAAGGCCAAGGTGGGCGAGGACGCCAAGTACTTCCCGTTCCCCAAGGCCGGTGACACGGCGCCCGTCGTCCTGGGCGGCGACGTCGCGGTCGCGATGAAGGACTCCCCTGGTGCGATGGCACTGCTGCAGTTCCTGGCCTCCAAGGAGGGCGGCGAGGTCTGGGCCAAGCTGCCCGGCTACCTGTCGCCCAACAAGAACGTCTCGCCCGACAACTACCCCGACGAGCTGACCAAGCAGCTCGGCCAGACGATCGTCTCGGCCGGCGACACCGTCCGCTACGACATGTCGGACCTGGCGCCGAGCGCGTTCGGCGGCACCGACGGCAAGGGCGAGTGGAAGGCGCTGCAGGACTTCCTGCGCAACCCGAGCGACATCAAGGGCACGCAGGCCACACTCGAAGCCGAGGCCAAGAAGGCCTGGAAGTAGAGAGGTAAGGCCGTGACCGAACGGTTGGACGGCCCGCAGCAGGTCCCGCCCGCGGAAATCGCGGGCGGGCCCGCCACCGGACCGGCTGAAACCCCCCGTACAGACCGACGCCTCGGCCCCTCGCCGGCGGTCGCCATCGCCTTCCTCCTCCCGGCGGCGCTCCTGCTGGGCATCTGGGTGGTCTATCCGATCGTCTACTCCATCTTCCGGAGCCTGTTCGACTCGGCGGGCACCGGATTCGTGGGACTGGGCAACTACGGCACCATCTTCACCGACCCCGGCACGCTCACCACGATCCGCAACAACCTCATTTGGGTCGTCGTCGCGCCGATCCTGGTCACCACGCTGGGACTGATCTTCGCGGTGCTGACCGAGCGGATCAGGTGGGCGACGGCGTTCAAGCTGATCGTGTTCATGCCCATGGCGGTCTCCCTGATGGCGGCCGGCGTGATCTTCCGCTTGGTCTACGAGCAGGACCCCGACAAGGGTCTGGCCAACGCCGTGCTCACCACCGTGCACGACACGTTCTCCTCCTCGCAGGGCTACCCGGAGGCGCGCCCGCGCGAGGGCGACCAGTCGCCCGTCGCCGCCGAGGGCGGCACGGTCGTCACCAAGCAGCCCGTCCAGGCCGGCCAGCCGGTGCTGATCCCCATCGTGGGCGTCAAGCCGGAGATCATGCCGGCCAACGCCCAGGCCGCCAAGGCCCCCGCGGCCGGCGGCGGCCTGTCGGGGACCGTGTGGTTCGACTTCACCCCAGGTGGCGGCGGCAAGAACGGCGCGGTGGACGGCTCGGAGAAGGGCCTGCCGGGCATGACCGTCGAGGCGGTGCAGAACGGCAAGGTCGCCGGGACCGCCACGACGGCCGACGACGGCTCGTTCCGCTTCGAGGGCCTGCCCGCCGGCTCCTATGTCGTACGGCTCCCGCAGTCGAACTTCCAGGCTGCCTACGGCGGCCTGAACTGGCTCGGCGAGGCACTTATCACCCCGGCGATCATCGGCGCGTTCATCTGGGTGTGGGCCGGGTTCGCCATGGTGCTGATCGCGGCGGGCCTCGCGGCGATCCCGCGTGACGCGCTGGAGGCGGCCCGCATCGACGGCGCCACGGAGTGGCAGGTGTTCCGCAAGATCACCGTGCCGCTGCTGTCGCCGGTGCTGCTCGTCGTCTTCGTGACGATGATCATCAATACGCTGAAGGTGTTCGACCTGGTCTTCATCATCGCGCCGGGCTCGGTCCAGCCCAAGGCGAATGTGATCGCGCTGGAGATGTGGCGCGTGTCGTTCGGCGGCGGGAACAACCAGGGCCTGGGCAGCGCACTGGCCATCTTCCTGCTGATTCTGGTCCTCCCCTTCATGATCATGAATATCCGCCGGTTCAGGAGGGGAGAGTCATGACCACTGCGACCGCTACCGTGCCGTCCGGGCTCGAGACGGGGGCGCCGCGCAGGAGCGTGCTGAGCAAGATCGTGGACCGGATCGGCAGCACCGCCGTACAGGTGATCATGGTGGTGCTCGGCCTGTTCTGGCTGGTGCCGACGCTGGGCCTGCTGGTCGTCTCGATGCGCACGACGGATGTCAACAACGCCGAAGGCTGGTGGACAGTCTTCACCAAGCCGGCCGAGCTGACCCTCGCCAACTACCAGGACCTGCTGGCCAGCGGCTTCACCGCGTCCTTCTGGAACACCGTGGCGATCACGGTGCCGACCACGATCCTGGTGATCGGCATCGCGGCCATGGCCGCCTACGCGTTCGCGTGGATGGAGTTCCCCGGGCGGGACCTGGGTTTCCTCATCGTGGTCGGCCTGCTGATCGTGCCCATCCAGATCGCGCTGATCCCCATCGCGTCCTTCTACGGAGGCATCGGGATCTTCGGCTCGATCCCGGGCGTGGTGCTGTTCCACACCGCGTTCGGCCTGCCGTTCGCGATCTTCCTGCTCCGCAACTTCTTCGTCGGCATCCCCGCCTCGTTGCTGGAGGCGGCCAGGATGGACGGGGCGCCGGAGTGGAAGATCTTCGTGTCGGTGGTGTTCCCGCTGGGCAAGCCCGCCATCGCCTCGCTCGGCATCTTCCAGTTCCTGTGGGTGTGGAACGACATGCTCATCGCGCTGGTCTTCGCCAACCCCGACAACCAGCCGATGACCAAGGCCCTGCAGTCTCAGATGCGGCAGTTCGGGTCGAACGTCGACATCCTCTCGTCCGGTGCGTTCCTGTCGCTGATCATTCCGCTGGTCCTGTTCTTCGCGTTCCAGCGGTACTTCGTCCAGGGCATGATGGCCGGATCTGTTAAGTAGCGGTTACGAGTGCCCGCCCGTCGGCGTGGCGGGCACCCGTAACGCCGGCTCGCGCGGTTTAGATGGTCCTTCATGAAGCGTCTTCTCGCCCTCGCCGCAGCAGCCTTCATCACCCTCCCCCTCGCCCCCGCCGTCGCGCACGACGCCCAGCCCGGCGCGCCGGGCGCGGGCGACCCCTACTTCCCCGAGCAGGGGAACGGCGGCTACGACGCCGGCCACTACGACCTCACGCTCGACTACGACCCGAGCTCCAACCGCCTGGCCGGGGTGGCGCGGATCTCGGCGCGCGCCACGCAGGCGCTGAGCCGGTTCGACCTGGACCTCGTCAGCACGCTCTCGGTGCGCTCCGTGACGGTTGACGGCCGGGCCGCCACGTTCTCCCAGAGCGGCTCGGAGCTGGTGATCACTGCCGCACTGTCCCCCGGACGGGATTTCTCCGTCGAGGTCCGGTACGACGGCAGGCCGGCGCACGTCGTCGACCCCGACGGCTCCCGGGACGGATGGATCCGGACGAGCGATGGCGTGTTCAACGCCAACGAGCCTCAGGGCGCGATGACCTGGTACCCCGGCAATCACCACATGACAGACAAGGCCACCTACCGCTTCACCGTGACCGTGCCCAGCACCCGGGTGGCCGTCGCCAATGGTGATCTGGTGGCGAAGGAGTCGAGGGGCGAGCGCACCACGTACGTATGGGACTCCCGCGAGCCGATGGCGAGTTACCTGGCCACGGTGTCGATCGGGAAATTCCAGCTCTCCGACACCCGGGTCGGCCGCTACCGCGTGATCACCGCCGTGGACCCCAAGCTCGCCGACGGCGCCCAGGGCTTCGCCGAACGGCACGCTCCCGTGCTCGACTACTTCAGCTCGCTCTTCGGCCCGTACCCGTTCTCCTCCACCGGCGGGATCGCCGACCACGCGCCGGAGGTCGGCTACGCCCTGGAGACCCAGAGCCGGCCCGTCTACCCCCGCGTGCCGAGCGAGTCATTGCTGGCCCACGAGCTGGCGCACCAGTGGTTCGGCGACTCCGTTACGCCGACGCGCTGGCGCGACATCTGGCTCAACGAGGGCTTCGCCACATACGCGCAATGGCTCTGGGCGGACAAGCAGGGCACCCGCACCGTGCAGAGCTCGTTCGACACGGCCTACGCGCGGGCCGCCGACGACGACTTCTGGCAGACGCCCCCTGCCGACCCGGGCGGCCCGGCCAACCTCTTCCACGACCCGGTCTACGACCGCGGCGCGATGACGCTGCACGTCCTGCGCCGCACGGTGGGCGACGACGCCTTCTTCACGATCCTGCGCACGTGGGCCTCTGACCACAAGTACGGCAATGCCGACACGGCCGCCTTCATCGCCCTGTCGGAGCGGGTGTCCGGCAAGCAGCTCGACGCCCTCTTCGACGCCTGGCTCTTCAAGCCGGGCAAGCCGTCGCTGTGATCATTCTGGTACGGCTTGAGCCGATGTTTCGGCAGCAAGCCGTACCAGACCTAGATAAGCTCAACGGCCATGGTCGGTCGTCCCTTGAACGAAGTCGTCGAAGCCGGATGGGCCCACGCCCTCGAGCCCGTCGGCGAGCAGATCTCCCAGATGGGCGAGTTCCTGCGTAAGGAAATCGCCGAAGGCAGGCAGTACCTGCCCGCGGGCGCGCATGTGCTGCGTGCTTTCAACCAGCCCTTCGACGAGGTCAAGGTGCTGATCGTGGGCCAGGACCCCTACCCCACACCCGGTCACCCGGTCGGCCTGTCGTTCTCGGTGGCTCCCGAGGTGCGGCCGCTGCCGGGCAGCCTGGTCAACATCTACAAGGAGATGGAGACCGACCTCGGCCTCCCCCGCCCCGCCAACGGCGACCTGACGCCATGGGCCGAGCAGGGCGTCCTGCTGCTCAACAGGGTCCTCACCGTGATGCCCGGCAAGCCCGCCTCCCACCGGGGCAAGGGCTGGGAGCAGGTCACCGAGCAGGCCATCCACGCGCTCGTGGCCCGAAACAAGCCGATGGTCGCCATCCTCTGGGGCCGCGACGCGCGCAATCTGGCGCCCATGCTGGGCGACGTCCCCCGCATCGAGTCCGCCCACCCCTCCCCGCTCTCGGCCCGCAGCGGCTTCTTCGGCTCGCGCCCGTTCAGCCGGGCCAATGAGCTGCTCATTCAGCAGGGCGCCACCCCTGTCGAGTGGAAGCTGCCCTAAAGTCGTCGCCATGAGTGATGAACCGAAATTCCTGCGCCTCACGGTCGAGCTGACCGTCGAGGTGCTCGACGTTGACGCGCTGCAGGCGGCGGCGCTGGCCGAGATCAGGCACCCCGACGCCGATCTCACCGAAGAGGAGCGCACCGAGCAGGCCGAGCTGGTCGCCTCCGACGAGACCGGCGCCTCGGCGCTGCAGTGGCTGATCGAGCCCGACCACGTGCTGCAGCTCGTCGACCACATCACCGAGATCGAGCCGCGCGAGGCCGTGCTCGGGGTGGAGCCGTCGGAGGGGCCGAGCGAGGAAGAGGAAGACGAGCACGACCACGCGTGACGTACTGCGGCGGCCACGGCGTTCGGAAACGTCGTGGCTTTCGCGAGGCTTCGTCACGGCGGGTGCGCGGGGCCTTTCGCCGGCGCGTCGGGGTCGTTCCGCATGCCGGGCCGACTCGGGACCTCGCTAAGATCGAAACCCTCCGGCAGACCGCAAGGGGGCAGCAGTGATCGTCGCATTCTCCATCACCCCGCTGGGCGTCGGCGAAGGGGTCGCCGAGCCCGTCGCCCGCGCCGTCAAGGTGGTCCGCGACAGCGGGCTGCCCAACCGGACTGATGCGATGTTCACCACGATCGAGGGCGAGTGGGACGAGGTCATGGACGTCGTCAAGCGCGCGGTGGACGCGGTGGCGGAGGTCGCGCCCCGGGTGAGCCTGGTGCTCAAGGCCGACCTCCGTGAAGGGGTCAGGGACGGGATGACCAGCAAGCTCGAGTCCCTGGAACGCCACCTCTCCCCCTGACCCCCACACCCCTGGCTCCGGGGTTGATCGTCCTCCAGGAGCCATTCACGCGCCTGTAGACGCGGAACCGCGCTCTCCCGCTGCGGCCCGCGTTGCCGTTTGGTGTGCGATCGTCCCCACCTGGGCCTCCACCATGCGCCGTCCTGAGCACCACGACGGGCCGTCCTGAGCACCGCGATGAGCCATCGCGATGAGCCAACCTGGGCACCACGACGAGCCGTCCTGCCCCACGATGAGCCGTTCGTCGGACACCAGCCCAGCCCCGCGTCGCGCCCTCCGAGCCGGTTCGCATCTCCGCCCCAATCTCCACATCCACCCCCACCCTCACCCTAAATCGAGATATGTCTTGACCCGACCTTTAGACGCGACATATCGTGTCGCTCAGCCGCAAACGCGATACTACGCGTTCCCGGAGGTGGAGAAGCATGGAACAAGAGCGGGTCCCCGTCCTCGTGGTGGGCGGTGGGTACGCGGGTCTGAGCACGGCGATGCTCCTGGCGTGGCGCGACGTACCCGTCATGCTGGTGGAGAAGCATCCGAGCACCTCGGTCCAGCCGAAGGCGTTCGGCGTCGGCCCGCGAGCCGTCGAGCTGCTGCGTCCCGTACCGGGCATAGAGCAGGAGCTCAGCGAAATCTGGCAGGGCATCGGCGAGAGCATGCGCATAGCCATCGCCAAGAGCCTCGCCGACCCGAATCCCCACATGATCATGAACGACGAGCGTGAGGACCTGGCCTTCCTGGCCGACATCACGCCCGTCGCGCAGGTGGGGGCGCCGCAGGCCGAGATCGAGCGGCTGCTGCGGTTCAAGGCCGAGGAACTGGGCGCCGACCTGCGCTTCTCGACCGAGCTGGTCTCGCTGGAGCAGGACGACGACGGCGTGACGGCGGTCATCCGCGACGAGAGCGGGGACCACCTCGTGCGGGCCGACTACGTGGTGGCCGCCGACGGGTACCGGAGCCCGCTTCGCAGCCGCCTCAACGTGCCTGTTTCAGGCAAGGGCGAGCTGGGCCAGATGTGCTCGATCATGTTCGACGCCGACCTGACCGGGCTGGTGCGCGAGCGCGAGGTCACGCTCTGGTACCTGCAGAACGACGTCTTCACCGGCGTGATCGTGACCGGCACCGGGGTGGGAGCGCACGTGCTGGGCGTCAACTACGCCGAGGGCGAGAGCGAGGCGGACTTCACCGAGGAGCGCTGCACAGACCTGGTACGGATCGCGACCGGCCGGCCGGATCTGAACGTCCGCGTGCTGGACAAGACGTCCTTCGCCATGGCGCATGTGCTGGCCGACGCATACCGCGTGGGCCGAGTCTTCTTCGCCGGGGACGCGGCTCACACCATGCCGCCCACCGGCGGACAGGGCGGCAGCACGGCACTCCAGGACGGCTGCGACCTCGCCTGGCGTCTCTGGCTGGTCGTCACGGGCCAGGCAGGGCCCGCCTTCCTCGACACGTACGACGCCGAACGCCGCCCGATCAGCACCCTGACGGCCGACGCCCAGCTCGCCAACCTCGGCGTGCGCATGCCTCCCGCGGCCCGCGCCGGTTACCCGGAACCCCTCGAGGACCCTTTGGGCGCCATCATCGGATTCCGCTATCACTCCACGGCGATCCTGGACGAACCCGGCGACGACGGCTCGATCCTGGAGGACCCCCGCGTACCGAACGGACGCCCCGGCAGCCGCGCCCCTCACGTGACCCTCGACTGGGAGGGGCAGCGCATCTCGACCATCGACCTGTTCGGCTCCGGTTTCGTGCTGCTGGCCGACAGGGAGGGGGGCCAGCTCTGGATGGACGCCGGGCGCGTGATCAAGGAACGGCTGGGGATCCAGCTCACGCGGGTGGTGGTGGATGAGGAGCTGATGGACGTGGAGGAGCGCTTCCGGGAGCGGTACGGAGTCAGCGGGGGCGGCGCCGTACTGGTCCGGCCGGACGGCTATGTGGCCTGGCGCTCCGCCGGCCCCGCCGCGGACCCGGCAGCGACCCTGGAGCACGTCCTGAGGCAGGTCCTCAGCCGCTGACGACCGACCCACCACGGGACGGCCCGGCACCGCTTCCGCCTCCGGTGCCGGGCTCGCCACAGCATCCCCACCCGGCCGCAACCGGATACGAACTCGACCTGACCCCCAGACTCAGCGCCCAGCACAGCCGAGGAGCACTTCCTCGCGGCGAGCCCGCAGCTGGTCACGTAGCCGCTCCAGCTCGCGGCAACGCTCCCCCAGCCGTTCGACCAGGTCATGGACGGCGCTCATCCCCTCCACGCCGGCCTCCATCGCGATGCCGAGCGCCGCCACCTTCCGGACGAACTCGCTCACCACCCCCTCACCACGCAGGACCGCGAACCCGGCCGCCCTGGCACATTCCCAGGCAGGCAGCTCAACATCCAACTCGGCCAGCAACCGCCCGATCTCCAGCAGCTCAGCGCCCCGGGGATCGGCCGACAGGGCCAGCCGCCGCTCCTCACGTGCCAGCAGCTCCTGGTAGAGCTCCCGCGCTGGCCCCACTTCGGCCAGCTCCTGATCCACCTCCGCGAGCACGACCCGGTACGCCCCCAGCCTCGCCTCCCCGAGGGCCACCCGCTCCTGATCCCACAGCTCGGCCGCATCGAGCTCCTGCTGGGCCTCGCGCATCAGACCGGCCACGACCGCGCGACGCTCGTGCAGCATCTCCCATCTGTGGGCCCGCCGGCGGGCCGTATGCAGATCTTCGTCGATCATCTCAAACGGGATCACGTCACTTGGACGGGCAGACGCCCCATTTTGGTTCAGGACAATCAGGCACTTTTATCAACAAATCTGGTCATAGCCGTCTCACCAGCCTCATCCGTTGCAGCACCCTCCGCCCGAACGAGACGACGTCGACGACCAGCGACCCGCCCAACCCCGGCGGTATGCCGCAGCCACCAGCAACCCATGCCGGCTCGCCGATGCCCTACGGCCGCTCAAGCAATGACTACGGCCGAGCCGGCATGGGTGCGGCGCGGACGGGCGTCCGATGAGGCGCCGCCCCAGCGCGGGCGGGCAAGCCCTCGAAAGGGCACTTTCCCAACGTCGGCGTCAGGCTGCGATAGCAGGCGTTCGTGGCGGGGTAGCGGGATGGCAGTCGATCAACGCGAGAGGGGGGTGGACCGTTGTCCGGGTCGCGCACAGCCAGTCGTTCAGGGAGCCGGGGAAGCCCGAAGGTGGGCCGACCTTGAGGCAGGTGATCTGGCCTGTGCCCGGAGGCGGGCCGATCTTCAGGCGGCGGATGGTGCCTGAGCGGCCGAGTCCGCCCAGGTCCGCGTCGTACGGCGTCAGCTGAACGCCGAACGGCAGGCCGCCGTCCGGCTGGTCCGAGGGGTGGATGTGGAGGAAGTCGTCGATCTCGCGTTCGGTGGCCTCCGGGTGGGCGGCGAGGTAGGCCAGGTGGTCTGTGACCAGGCGATGGGCCACTGCGCGCAGAAGGTTGGTCGCGCAGAGGTTGTGGGCGCAGGCGGCGCCGTCGAGGGTGATCTCCGGGAGGGCGAAGCGGCGCAGGCCCCGGGATGTGACGCGGAGGCAGTCGCACACGCCCGTGTCCGCCGGGTCCCAGGGCGGGCAGGTCGCGGCGTCGTGGACCTGGACGTCCCAGGACAGCCAGTCGTCGTTGAGGCGGAAGTCCGTGGGCTCGCCCGCGCATCTGCCGCACGTGAGGATGGTGGAGCCCGTCACAGGGTCGAGCAGCAGGCCGTCGCATTCGCGGGCCAGGGCGCGGGCGACCGCCCTCGCGACCTGGGCGCCGGAAGGGAGCTCGTGCGGGGGCGCGGTCGTGGAGACCACCACGTGTTGTCCGGTGCGCCGTAGGCGGCGTCTTTGGTCGTCTGTGAGGTTGACCGCGGTCGGTCTCCATGGGGTCCGGTGATGGGTCACCGCCAGGGCTCCGCCGCCCATGGCGCTGATCGCGGCTCTCCTGTACGGGCCGCTGATGCGCCAGGGCACGAACGACTCCACGTCGAACAGCAACTGCTCCATGGCCACGATGAAGAGGGACGTGAGCGTGCCGGGCAAAGGGAGGATGATCTTCATAGCTGAGTGCAACTCCATGCGCCGAAGAGAAGTCGGTGAGGCACTCAGGATCATCGGAGATCGGGCACCGCTTGGGTGGAGTGGAGCGGGGTTCTGTGGACGGCGCCCGGAAGTGCGATCCTGCCTGTGGACAACGGCTCTCCAATGGCCCCTCAGGGGAGGGCAGGCTGCAAGATGGCCATGGACTGGGCCGGGAGGCGCAGCTTCGCACCGTCCGCCACCACCGGGTCGTCCGACGCCAGCAGCACCGTCCCCGGCGACACCGGCACCGTGACCGACTCCTGCGCGAAGTTCACGGCCACGGCCACCGAGCCCCGCCACATCAGCAGCCACTTCTCCAGCGGATCCACCTCCACCCGGACCCGGTCCAGCCGCGGATCCGACAGCTCGGGCAGCGCCTTGCGCAGCGCGATCAGGTCGCGGTACCAGCACAGCAGCGACCAGTGCGCCTCCTCCTTGGCCTCGCTCCAGTCCAGTTTCGACCGCAGGAACGTCTCCTCGTCCGAGGGGTCCGGCGCGTCCCACGCGTACCCGAACCCCTCGAACTCGCGCTCCCTCCGCGCGCCCTCGCTGTCGCGGAGCGCGGGCTCCACATGATCGGAGAAGAACAGGAACGGTGTCCGCGCCCCCCACTCCTCCCCCATGAAGAGCATCGGCGTGAACGGCGAGCTCAGCAGCAGTCCTGCCCCCAGCTTGAGCGCGGGGATGGGCAGCCGATCGCCCTCGGGCCGGTTGCCGATCTGGTCGTGGTTCTGGACGCAGGCCACCAGCCGGTGCCCGGGCACGCCCGCGAACGAGCGGCCATGGCTGCGACCGCGGAAGGCCGAATAGCTCCCGTCGTGCAGCACGCCCGAGGTCAGCACCTTGGCCAGCGCCGGCAGCGAGGCGAAGTCCGAGTAGTAGCCGTGCGACTCCCCGCTCACCGCGCAGTGCAGGGCATGGTGTACGTCGTCGTCCCACTGCGCCGTCATGCCCAGGCCACCGGCGTCGAGGGAGCGCACCATGCGCGGGTCGTTCAGGTCGGACTCGGCGATCAGCGACAGGGGGCGGCCGACCGAGCAGGCCAGCGCGTCGATCTCCTCCGACAGCTCCGCCAGCAGGTGCCCGGCGCGGCGGTCGTGCAGCGCGTGCACGGCGTCCAGCCGCAGACCGTCGATATGGTAGTCGCGCAGCCACTGAACGGCGTTACCGACGAAGTACCGCCGCACCTCGTCGGAGTCCGGCCCGTCCAGATTGACCGCATCGCCCCAATAACTGCCCTTAAATCCGGAAAAATAAGGGCCGAATGGGTGCAGGAAGTTCCCCGACGGCCCGAGATGGTTGTAGACGACGTCCAGGATGACCCCGATCCCGGCCCGATGGCACGCGTCCACGAACGACTTGAGCCCGTCGGGCCCCCCGTACGTCTCGTTCACCGCGTACAGATCCACCCCGTCGTACCCCCAGTTACGCCCCCCGGGCACGGGCGCGACCGGCATGACCTCCACGAAGTCGACTCCGAGCTCCACGAGGTGCGGCAGCTTCTCGATGGCCGCCGAGAACGTCCCCTCCGGCGTGAACGTCCCCACGTGCAGCTCGTAGATCACGGCCCCCCGCAGGTCACGGCCCTTCCAGTCGTGGTCGGACCAGGTGAAGCGAGCATGGTCGTACACCGCGCTGGGCCCGAAGATCCCCTCCGGCTGCCGCCGTGACCGGGGATCCGGGTACGGCCCGTCGCCGTCCACCAGGTACGCGTACCGCGTGCCGTGCGAGGCCCCCGCCACCTCGACCGACCACCAACCCCCCGCCCCGCGCGACATCGCGTGGCGGACGTCCCCGACGGACAGTTCGACGGCTGCGGCCTTCGGTGCCCAGACCTCAAAGATCATGTCTCTCCAGGAGTGCGACCGGATACTGACCGAGCAGGTGCGCGAGCGGGATCCGCCCCGTGTGGAGGCCGCCGGTGAGCAGGTCCCGCCAGGTCCCAGAGGGAAGCGTCAGGGACGTGGAGCCCCATCCCGACCGGGCAAGGCGCACGGGGAGCCGGGTGGCGACCGCGACGGCCTGCGGCCGGTCGAGCCGGTTGCCCCGGGCGAAGGCGATCACGTGTTCCGCGGCGGGCCCGTCCGCCCACAGCGGCAGGTACGGCGCCGCGCCCCCGAGCCGTCGGCGCAGCCGCAGCGCCTGCGTCGTCACCAGCAGTTTGGCGGCGTCCCACGAGCTCTCCGGTTTACGGGGGTACGTCACGGGCCGCCGGTTGTCGGGATCGACGAGCGAGAAGTCGGTGGTCTCATTGCCTTGGTACACATCGGGCACTCCGGGCATCATGAGCTGCACGAGCTTGGCTCCGAGCGAGTTCGACGTCGCGAAGGGCTCGATGCGCGCGGCGAACTCACCCACCGGCAGCCGCACGGCCGCCTCCGCGAACTCCCGCAGGCCTCGCTCATAGGACGGATCCGGATTTATCCAGGAAATAGCGGTCTTGGCCTCCCGCGCCGCCTTGAGCAGGTAGTCGGTGAACCGCTCGACCGAGATCGGCCAGGCGGCCATGAGGTTCTGCCAGGCCAGGTAGTCGAGATGGGGATCGAAGCGCACCGAGGACGACCACGACGACACCGCGGCGGCCCACTCCTCGGGCATCTCCGACAACACCGACAGCCGGGCGCGCACGTCCTCCGACCGCTTCGTGTCGTGCGTGGACAGCGTGGTCATCGTGTACGGCCGCATCTCCGCGCAGAAGTCGTGAAACTCCTCCACCGACACCCCGAACGCGTCCGGCTCCCCGCCCACCTCGTTGAGGCAGGCCAGCGGATACCACCGATAGAGCGCCGTGTCCTCCACGCCCTTGGCCATGACCGGACCGCACGCCTGCTGGAAGCGCACGATCGCCTCGGCGGAGCCGTACAGGACCTCGCGGGCGAGCGGCAGCACGGCGGGCGAGCACGCCTCGGCGGCCAGCTCGACGATCTCGACGGACTCGGGCGGCGGCGGCTCGCCCGGCACCACGTACGCGCGATAGACCGGCATCGCGGCGAGCAGCTCGCGCACGGCGGCGGGGTCCTGGCAGGCGGCGTCGGCCAACCGCTCGACCTCGGCACCGAAGAACAGGTCGAGCACCTCCCGCTTGGCCTGCGCCATCACGGGCCGGTACTCGGAGGGCTGCCCGGTCATGTCCGCAAAAAGCTGGACAAGCGGAGTTTTCCCGGCGGGATCCACGAAGAGGCCGTTGACGCGGTTGAGCACGTCGTAGCCGGTGGTGCCGTCGCAGGCCCAGTCACCCGGCAACCGCTCCGGCCCGATGAGGATCTTCTCGACCACGGTCCAGGTCTCGCCCGCCCTGGCGCGCAGCCGTTCGAGGTAGCCCCGCGGGTCGGCCAGCCCGTCGGGGTGATCGACGCGCAGGCCGTCCACCAGCCCCTCGTCGAGCAGCCAGAAGATCACCTCGTGCGTGGCGAACAGCACGGAGGGATCCTCGACCCGTAGCCCGATCAACGACGAAACGTCGAAGAAGCGCCGGTAACCGGGCCCCTCGCGCCAGCCGGCCAGCCGGTAGTGGCCGGGGTAGGGGTAGGCGTGCTCGTGGTAACGCAGCACGTCGCCGTCCACGTACGGCTCCGTGTCGTCCCAGAGAACGGGCAGGGCGACCTTCCCCTCGGACCAGTCGATGTCGAACCACTTCGCGTACGGCGAGGCGGCCCCGTCCTGGAGCACCGACCAGAACTGCGCGTTGACGGTGTTCATGTGGTTCGGCACGATGTCCACCACGATGCCGAGGTCGTGCGCGGCGAGCTGCTGCGCCATCTCCCTGAACCCCGTCGCCCCGCCGAACTCCTCCCTGATCCTGGAGTGGTCGGTGACGTCGTAGCCGTGGCGCGACTCGGGCGTGGACTGCAGGATCGGCGACAGGTAGACGTGGCTGACGCCGAGGTCGCGCAGGTAGCCGGCGATCTCGGCCACCTGGGCGAAGCCGAAGTCGGGGGTCAGCTGGACCCGGTAGGTGGAGGAGGGCCTAGACACGGCGCAGCACCTGCACGCTGCGGCCGGGCACCGCGATGGCCTCGCCGCCGCGGCACGTCCGCGCGTCGAGCTTGATCGGCATGGCGGTGTCGATCTCGGTCTGCCACATCTCGCCGTAATCCTTGGGGATCGTGAACTTGATGGTGTCGTAGTGGGCGTTGAACAGCAGCAGGAACGAGTCGTCCCTGATCGGGCGGCCGCGGCGGTCCGGCTCGGTGATGGCGTCGCCGTTGAGGAACACGGCCAGCGACTTGGCGTATCCGACGGTCCAGTCGCTGTCGGTCATCTCCTCCCCTGACGGGGTGAGCCACGCGATGTCGTTCAGGCCGCGTACCGGCTTGCCGTAGAAGAAGCGCCTGCGGCGGAAGACCGGGTGTTTCTTGCGCAGCGCGGCCAGGCTCTGGGTGAACTCCAGCAGCAGCCAGTTCTCCCGGACGTCGGACCAGTCGACCCAGGTCAGCTCGTTGTCCTGGCAGTAGCCGTTGTTGTTGCCCTTCTGGGTGCGGCCCAGCTCGTCGCCGTGGGAGAGCATCGGCACGCCCTGCGACAGGAAGAGCGTGGTGAGGAAGTTGCGTTTCTGCTGCTCGCGCAGCGACTCCACCGCGTCGCCCGCCGGGCCCTCCTCGCCGCAGTTCCAGGACCTGTTGTCGTCGGTGCCGTCGCGGTTGCCCTCTTTGTTCGCCTCGTTGTGCTTGACGTTGTACGACACGAGGTCCTGCAGGGTGAAGCCGTCGTGGCAGGTGACGAAGTTGATCGAGGCGGCGGGGCGGCGGCTGTCGTCCTGGTAGAGGTCGCTCGACCCGGTGAACCTGGAGCCGAACTCCGGCAGCGTGGCCGCCTGCCCGCGCCACAGGTCGCGGATCGTGTCGCGGTAGCGCCCGTTCCACTCCGTCCACCGGGACGGGAAGTTCCCGACCTGGTATCCGCCCGGCCCCACGTCCCACGGCTCGGCGATCAGCTTGACCTGTGAGAGCACCGGGTCCTGCTGCACCAGGTCGAAGAACGAGCTCAGCCGGTCGACCTCGTGCAGCTCCCTGGCCAGGGTCGAGGCCAGGTCGAAGCGGAACCCGTCGACGTGCATCTCGATGACCCAGTAGCGGAGCGAGTCCATGATCATTTGCAGGACGTGCGGCGAGCGCATGAGCAGGCTGTTGCCCGTGCCCGTGGTGTCCACGTAGTACCGCTTGTCGTTCTCGAGCAGCCGGTAGTAGTTGAGGTTGTCGATCCCCCTCAACCCCAGCGTCGGCCCGAGGTGGTTGCCCTCGGCGGTGTGGTTGTAGACGACGTCGAGGATGACCTCGATGCCGGCCTCGTGCAGCGCCCTGACCATGGCCTTGAACTCGAGCACCTGCCCGCCGCGCTGCCCCTGGCTGGAGTAGCGGTTGTGCGGCGCGAAGAACCCGATCGAGTTGTAGCCCCAGTAGTTGGACAGCCCGCGCTGCTCCAGGATGTGGTCGGTGACGAACTGGTGCACCGGCATGAGCTCCAGCGCCGTCACCCCGAGCTTGGTGAGGTGGTCGAGGATCTCGGGGTGGCCGAGCGCCGCGTACGTGCCGCGCAGGTGCTTGGGGATCTTTGGATGGCTGATCGTCAGGCCCCGCACGTGGGCCTCGTAGATCACGGTGTCGTGGTACGGCGTCGCGGGCGGCCGGTCGTGCCCCCAGCCGAAGAACGGGTTGATCACGATGGAGCGCGGCACGTACGGGGCCGAGTCAACGTCGTTGCGCGTGTCGGGCTGGCCGAACCGGTAGCCGTAGACCGCCTCGTTCCAGGTCACGCCGCCCTCGATGGCCATGGCGTACGGGTCGAGCAGCAGCTTGCTCGCGTTGCACCGCAGGCCGCTCGCCGGGTCGTAGGGCCCGTGGATCCGGTAGCCGTAGCGCTGGCCCGGCCCGATCCCCGGCAGGTAGCCGTGCCAGATGAACCCGTCGACCTCCGTGAGCGGCACCCTCGACTCGACGTTGTCCTCGTCGAACAGGCACAGCTCGACCGCGTCCGCGACTTCGGTGTAAAGC
The DNA here is from genome assembly GCF_044466425.1 of Nonomuraea sp. NPDC049400. Classification (NCBI taxonomy): domain Bacteria; kingdom Bacillati; phylum Actinomycetota; class Actinomycetes; order Streptosporangiales; family Streptosporangiaceae; genus Nonomuraea; species Nonomuraea sp. NPDC049400. The sequence goes on along the minus strand of NZ_JBITMP010000031.1, from coordinate 57,771 downwards.
GAGAAGTTCGTGCCCGCGCCGTCATAGGTCGCCCCGAGGGGATAGGGGTCACCCGGCCAGATCTCGATCATCGAGGCTCCCTTGCGGTGTCTCTCCCCATGTTCCGTTCCCCCGCTCAACCCGACAAGCCGCTTTGTTCCTTCCACCGTCGCCACGTCGTTACTCCAGCTGAACAGGGTGAGCCGCCCCCGACGGCGCGGTATCGGCGGCGGCCCACGCACCCCAGCATGGGTTTGCCGCCGCCGATCCTGGCTACGTGCTGGGCCATGAGCGGCTTCAAAAGCTTCTTATTGCGCGGCAACATCGTCGAGCTCGCCGTGGCGGTGATCGTCGGCGCCACGTTCAGCGGTCTGGTGCAGGCGCTCGTCACCGATCTCATCACCCCGCTGATCGGCGCCGTCACCGGCGGCAGGCAGCCGAACTTCGCCGACTACTCCTTCACGATCAACGGCAGCGTGTTCAGGTACGGCGACTTCCTCAACCACCTGGTCACCTTCCTGGTGGTCTCCGCGGTCGTCTACTGGCTGGTCGTGGCCCCGATGACCCGGCTGATCAGGCTGTTCGACCGGGACAAGCAGGCCGCGACCAAGCAGTGCCCAGAATGCCTCACCGACATCCCGGCAGAAGCCCGGCGGTGCGCCGCCTGCACGGCCGAGCTGGTGCCGGATTCGGAGAAGCCCAGGTAGGCAGGTTTGCCAAGATGATGCGATGCCGGTTTCCGGCACTTGGGCGCAGTGGTGCGCGGGCGGGGTGCCGGTCCGCCAAGATGGACCGATGAGCGTTGAGTTGATGGTGTGGGACGAGCCGGTGCCGATCAGCCGGGACCAGGCCCGCGCCACCTATCTGGCGGTGAAGCGCACGTCCCCGGTGGACGGGGACGTTCCCGACGTCGCCAAGGAGCTGCCCGGGGAGGTCACGCTCTATCCGGGCCACGTGCTCGTGTCGATGGACCTGGACACGATGGACGAGACGTCCGCCCAGGTCTTCACGGTCGCGCGGGCGCACGGGCTGGTCTGCTACGACCCTCAGCGCGACCTGGTGCACAACGTGGCGCCGCTCGGCGTGTACGAAGGCATGCAGCTCCACACGGGCGACGGCATGGTCGTCAACGACCCGGACCTCGGCCTCGTCCACGACGTGCTGGCCACGTTGTCCGCACAGAACCCCTTCGTGGCCCTGGTGAACTTCGGGCGCCACTTCCTGCAGGTCTCCCCCGGCTACGAGCTGGAGTACAAGGAGGGCACCCTGATCAGGACCATGGTGCCCGAGCTGGAGGAGGTGCAGGCGGCCTTCAACGAGTACGCCACGGGCGACCGCTCGTTCCTGAGCCGCCACGAGTGGAGCTAGATCACCTGCCTGAGCAGCTCGGGATCGACGTTCCCCCCGGACAGCACGACCACCGTGCGCCCGGCCGGCGCCCGGCCGGACAGGAGCGCCGCCGTGGTGACCGCCCCGCTGGGCTCGGCCACGAGCCGCGCCGACCGCGCCAGGTGGCCCATGGCGGCCTTGATCTCGTCCTCCGACACGGTGACGATCCCGTCGAGCCGCCGGCTGAGGTGCGCGTAGGTCAGCTCGGACAGCCCTGTCCGCAGCCCGTCGGCGATCGTCCTGAACGTCCGGGCCGATCCCCACTCCACCGGGTGCCCGGCGGCCAGGCTCTCCGCGGCGTCGGCGGCCAGCTCCGGCTCGACCCCGATCACCTTGACCTCGGGCCGCAGCGCCTTGATCGCCGTGCCGACCCCGGAGGCCAGCCCGCCCCCGCCCACCGGCACGAGCACCACCTCGACGTCGGGCAGGTCCTCGACGATCTCCAGCCCGACGGTCCCCTGCCCCGCGATCACTATCGGATGGTCGTAGGGCGGCACCAGCGTCAGCCCCCGATCCCGCGCCAGCTTGTCGGCGACGATCTCCCGCTCCTCAGGAGGCACGATCACGGTCTCGGCGCCCCATCCTTCGATGGCGGCCAGTTTCACCTTGGACGCCCCCTCGGGCACGACCACCACGCAGGGCACCCCGAGCTCCTTGGCCGCGTAGGCCAGGGCCTGCCCGTGATTGCCGGAGGAGTGGGTGACCACGCCGTCGGGCCGCAACGAGGCCACGGCGTTGTACGCGCCCCGGATCTTGAAGGCCCCGATGGGCTGCAGGCTCTCCGGCTTCACCCATGCCTCGCCCATCCGCACGAGCGGCGTGCGCACCGCCACTGCCTTGATTCGGTCTGCCGCGGCGCGGATGTCGTCGATGGTCACGAGCTTCATGCGAGCATCCTACGGACCGGCAAATGAGGCAGGATCGGGGACCATGAGAACGCTGTACCCGCCCATCGAACCGTACGAGTCGGGCCTGCTGGATGTGGGCGACGGCAACCAGATCTACTGGGAGGTCTGCGGCAATCCCGCCGGCAAGCCCGCCGTGATGCTGCACGGCGGACCCGGCGGCGGGTGCTCGGCCAAGCACAGGCGCCAGTGGGACCCGGAGCGGTACCGGATCGTCCTGTTCGACCAGCGAAACTGCGGCCGCAGCCGGCCCCACGCCAGCGACCCGGCCACCGACCTCGCCGCCAACACCACCTGGCACCTGGTGGCCGACATGGAGAAGCTGCGCGAGCACCTCGGCATCGACCGGTGGCAGGTGTTCGGCGGCTCGTGGGGAAGCGCGCTGGCGCTCGCGTACGCCCAGACGCATCCCGACCGCACGACCGAGCTGGTCCTGCGGGGGATCTTCATGCTGCGGCCCCATGAGCTGCGCTGGTTCTATCAGGAGGGCGCCTCCTACCTGTTCCCCGACCTGTGGGAGTCCTACGTGGCGCCCATTCCGGCCGAAGAGCGCGGCGATCTCATGGCCGCCTTCCGCAGGCGGCTCGAGGGGCGGGACGAGGGCGCCAGGCTGGCCGCGGCCAAGGCGTGGACGCAGTGGGAAGGGGGCACGATCTCGCTGCTGCCCGACCCGGACCGGGTCGAGGAGTACGGCGAGGACAGACACGCCGTCTGCTTCGCCCGCATCGAGAACCACTACTTCCACCACAACGGCTGGTTCGAGCCCGACCAGCTCCTCAGGGACGTGCACAAGATCCGGCACATCCCCGCCGTGATCGTCCAGGGCCGCTACGACGCCTGCACGCCCATGGCCACCGCCTGGGACCTGCACAAGGCGTGGCCGGAGGCGGACTTCAAGGTCGTCCACGACGCCGGGCACGCCTTCACCGAGCCGGGGATCACAGACCGGCTCGTCGAGGCGACAGACGGGTTCTCGCGAGCCGTACGGCAGGTGTGACGGCCCCCACCACCAGCAGCGCGAACAACGGCGCCAGCGTCAGCCCGATGAGGAAGCCCGCGACCACGTCGTGCGGATAGTGCACGCCCACGAAGACCCGCGAGAACGCCATGACCGCGGCCAGCGGCAGCACCGCCCAGGCGAGGGCGCGCCAGGCCAGCACGAGCGTGGCCGCGGCGCCGGCCGCGATCACCGAGTGGTTGCTGGGGAAGGACCAGTCGTCGGTGGGCGGGCAGGTGACGAGCGTCGTGATCCCGCCCCGGCACGGCCGGTCCTCCCTGACGATGGTCTTGAGTACCTCGCTCACGACGTACGCGAACACCACGCCCGCCGGACCCGCGATCACCAGCGCCAGATCGCGTGCCGGACCCCGCCACGCCCGGAAGGCGGCGACCGCGAACAGCGCCACGAACAGGAATAATCCGGCGTCCGTCCCGACTTCGGCGAGCGTGTGCAGCCACCCGGGCGTGGTCATGGCGAAGTCGACGATGTCGCGGTACACGTATGTCCAATCCGTTAATGAGGAGTGGACATGACCTTACGGACTATCGCTGTCAGATGCCTCGACCATTAGGCCGAAATATCGGGGACAAGTCTAGGCGAGGAACTGCCGGGCGAGGGCTGCCTGCTGGGTCTCCAGCTCGCCTCTGGTGATGAGACCCTGGTCGAACGCCTCGGCGGTGGCGTCGCGGGAGGCGGCGTAGTAGGCGGCCATGATCTCGCTGCGGAGCGGCGTGAACCCGCGCTCCACGCAGTCGGAGAAGATGACGACCTTCTGCTCCACGGTGTCCGCGGCCACCGTGCAGGCCAGATCGCGCTCTCTGAGCTGCTGGACCGCCTCACGGAGCGTGACCACATGGGACCCGTTGAAATTGAAGCGGGTGTCAAGGGTGATCTTCACTTCTTTACGCCTCCACAGGTTTACAACGTTCCGATCAAGGCCGCGTATTCCCAGCTCAGAGCGGGTATGAGGGCATTCGTGATCGGAGAGCACGTGATCGTCGGCTACACCACCGACCAGGGCGGGCGGGACGCGCTGGCCCTCGGCGCGGCGATCACGCGTGTCACGGGCGGCGAGCTCACGGTGGCCACGATCTACCCGCCGGGCAGCCCGGGGCTGGCGGTGGAGGCGCAGGCCAACCTGGCGCACGCGGCCGAGGAGCTGGGGCCGGTCCCAGCCGAGTACATCTCGTACGAGAGCCGGGGCACGGGGCGCGGGCTGTCAGTGCTGGCCAGCCGGATCAGGGCGGACCTGATCGTGGTCGGCTCGGAGGAAGGCGGCCAGCACGGCCGCATCGCGATCGGCGCCACCGCCGACCACCTGCTCCACCTGTCGTCGGAGGCGGTCATGCTGGTGCCCGCCCAGTACGTCCCCGTCGACGGGCCGGGACGCTTCACCCTGGCCTACGTGCACCGGCCGCAGTGCGACGAGGCGGTCGAACGCGTCGCGCAGGCGGCACTGCGGCTCGGGATCCCGCTCCGGCTGATCACTCTCGACCTGCGCACGGAGGACCAGGGCAAGCTCAGGGACGACCTCGCCCTGGCCGTGCGGCTGGCGTGGGAGACCACGGGGATCGAGGCGGAGTCGGAGGTGGCGGAGGGGCACGACGTGGCCACCGCGCTGGCCGGCGTCGAGTGGCTGCCGGGCGAGCTGCTGGTGTGCGCGGCGAGCGAGGACGCGCAGCCGCACCGGGTGTTCCTGGGCGAGCTGGCCATGAAGGCACTACGGGCCTCGCCCTGCCCGGTCATCGTGCTCCCCCGCGGCTTCGCCTGACCCCTCGGTGCGCCGTCAGCGGGCTGTGACGAGCTCGTACAGCTCCAGGTAGCGCTCCGCCATGACGGCTGGCGAGAAGCGGCGGCGGGCCTCCCTGCGGCACTCCTCGGGATCCAGCTCGTCCACCCGCAGCACCCACTCCGCCAGCTCCTCCTCGGAGTCGGCCAGGAACCCGGTGCGGCCGTGGTCGATGATCTCGGGCAGGCAGCCGCGGCGCAGGCCGACCGGAGGCACTCCGAGCGCGAGCGCCTCGACGACGGCAGTGCCGCCGGGCTCGTCCCACTGGATCGGGAAGAGCGCGGCCCTGGCAGAGGCGTAGAGGTGGTCCCTGTCCTGGCCGCCCACCGCGCCGACCCACCTGACCAGCTTCCCGTCTAGGTAGCGGGACACCTGGTCGAGGTGGTAGCGGACGTCCGGGTGGCTGTGCAGCGGGTGGTACGGGTTCTGGACGACGACGTCCAGCTCGGCGGGGGTGTTCCGGCCGCTCACCGGCCCCGCGAGCACCAGCGGCAGGCCGAGCTTCTGGCAGATCCTGGCCGCCACGTGCTGGCCCTTGAGCGAGCAGATCCGCCCCATGACCACCAGGTGCTCGCCCCGGTCGACCCGCAGGTCGCGGTCGGCGAGCGGGCTGGCCAGGTAGACGGCGCCGAGCGAGGCCGCGCGCAGGGCGTCGGGGGCGCGGGCGATCTGCGACTCCGAGACGCCGTTCACCGCGATCCCCGGCGGGAACGCGCCGTAGAAGGCCGGATGCTTGTGCAGGTCCCAGTGAAGGGTGTGCAGGACGGGCGGCCCGCCGAGCGCGGACAACACCGCCGGCCCGACGACCTCCACGTGGTCGTGCACGAGGTCGATGTCGTCGCGGGCGCGCAGCTCGGCCACCACCCTGGCCTGGTGCGCGTGGGCGATCCCCATGACCTGGTTGTACGGCTTCTGCAGCTCCGTGAACTGGCCGTCGTCGAAGACGCTGATCAGCTCGTCCACCTCGAGCGTGCTGGACCCGACGGAGGCCAGGACGACGCGCACGCCGCGCTCGCGCAGCGCGGGCACCAGCGTGGCCACCACGTTCTCGATCCCCCCATAGCCAGGGGGCGGGACCGCGAGCCACGGCCCCGCGTTCACCAGGACTTTCATGCCACATCCTCCTCAAGTACAAGGGAGGCGAGCGGAGGTCGCTCCGCCACGGCCATGTCCACCAGGTCGACCCCGTCGAGCCCGAACTGCAGCATCGTCTGCGCGGGCGGGTCGTTCGGCTGCACCCGGCCCTGCCGCTCCAGGCGGGACCAGGCGGTGAGCATGATCTGTCCAGCCATCCGGCCGAGGGCGGCCATCGACTGATGCGTGTGCGTACGCGTGCCCAGGTCCACCTGGGCCATCCCGTCCAGCCCGACGAGCTGGAGCAGGTCGACGAGAAGCCCGAACTCCACGCCGTACTCGGTGACGAACGGAACCTGTTCCAGCACCTCGCGCCGGGCGGCGTACTCGCCGCCGAGCGGCTGGGCGAACCCGGCCAGCTCCGGCCAGAACATGTTCAGCAGCGGCCTGGCCACCAGCTCCGTCACGCGCCCGCCCGCGCCGCGGCGCACGACCCCATCGTCACCCGTGAACGGCCGCTCGTACGCCGCCTTGACGAAGTGCGTGTCGCCGTTCACCAGCAGCGGCCCGACCAGACCGGACACGAAGTGCGCGGGGAAGTCGCGCAGGTCCGCGTCCACGAACACGACGATGTCGCCGCTGGAGGCGGCCAGCCCCTTCCACAGCGCCTCGCCCTTGCCGGTCAGTGGCGGCAGGTGCGAGAGCACCTGGTTCTGTGCCACCACGCGGGCGCCCGCCTCGCGTGCCCGCTCGGCGGTGGCGTCGGTGGAGTTGGAGTCGACGACCAGGATCTCGTCGACCAGTGGCAGGCGCTCGACGAGTTCGCGACGGATCACGCGGACGATGTCGCCCACGGTGCGCTCCTCGTCACGCGCGGGGAGTACGACGCTTACCGTCGTGGATCCCTTGGCCAGCATTAAGGCTTCGACCGGCCACTCGGCTGCCGTGCTCGAGTGCGGGCCGTACCACTCCTGGACCCTGGCCAAGGCTCGCAGATCTGTCTCCATGCATCAGCCCCGATCTCATGAGGTCACGACTTCTGCCCGATCTATACGCCTTCGAACCTCTTTGTTTGGCCGCGAGTAGACGTGGCATATGCCGGATTGTGTCCCCAATGACTCGCGTCGGCATCATAGGTGCCGGAAATGTCGCCGCTCGCCACGCCGATGTACTGTCCGGCTTCCCCGATGTCACGATCGCTGGGATCGCCGACACAGATCCCCGCAGGGCCGAGGCTCTGGCCTCAAGGCATGGCGCAACCGCCTATGGCGGCCATGCCGACCTGCTCAGTGCCGGCGGTCTTGACGCCGTCTACGTGTGTGTGCCTCCTTTTGCGCACGGTAACCCGGAACACGATGTTCTGTCGTGCAATCTGCCGATTTTTGTGGAAAAACCCCTTTCTCTCGACCTCCAAACCGCAGAAATCATCGCGTCCGAAATCGAGCGGAGATGTTTGCCCTCCGCGGTCGGCCACCACTGGCGCTATCTGGACATCGTCCAGCAGGCCCGCGATCTGCTCGCCGAGCGCCCGGTACGGCTCGCCCTTGGCCACTGGCTGGACAAGGTGCCCCCGGTCGCCTGGTGGCTGGACCCGACCATGTCCGGCGGCCAGATCGTGGAGCAGGCGGTCCACGTACTGGACCTGGCCCGGGTCCTGGTGGGCGAGGTGACGATGGTGCACGCCGTACCGGCCGACAACAAGAGCGACGGCGAGGTGGACCGGGCGACGGCGGCGGTCCTGCGCTTCGCCGACGGGGCAGCCGGACTGCTGGCCACCTCCTGCCTGCTCTCCCAGAAGCACCGGGTGGGCCTGGAGGTGTGCGCCGAGGGCCTCGCGCTGGAGCTGAGCGAGACCCGGCTGCTCGTGGACGGCGAACGGGTGATCGAGGACGACGGCCTGGCGAAGACGCGGGTGGACCGGGAGTTCATCAACGCCGTGCAGGGTAAAGACGCCGACGTGCGCGTGCCGTACGGTGAGGCCCTGCGGACCCACCGCCTGGCGCTGGCGCTCGCACGGTCCGCGGCGGAACGGAGGCCGGTGGTGATCAGTGAGTGATGTGCTCAGCATTGAGGCGCCGGGCGAGGTTTGCCTGGTGCAGGAGAAGCTGCCCGAGATCCCCGAGGGCGGGTTCATGGTGGCGACCACCCACAGCGGGGTATCGGCCGGCACCGAACTGACCTATGTGAAGGGCACCAACCCGTACCTGTCCTCGAGCTGGGACCCGGCGCTCGGGCTGTTCACGGAGGGCGCGCCGTCGGTGAGCTATCCCGTGCGCGGCATCGGCTACATGCAGGTCGGCCTGGTGGTGGAGACGCGTACGCGGGCGGTGAGCGAGGGCGCGCTGGTCGCGATGTGCTACGGGCACCGCACGGCGTACGTGGCGGACCCGATGAACGACAGGTTCGTGGCGCTGCCGGACGACCTCGACCCGATACTCGGCGTCTACGTCGCGCACATGGGCCCGATCTGCGCCAACGGCCTCCTGCACGCCGCCCACGACCTGCACGGACCGGCCGTGCAGCAGTTGGGCGACGGCGTGCGCGGGCGGCGGGTCGCGGTCGTGGGCGCCGGCGTGGTCGGGCTGCTGACGGCCTGCTTCGCCATGTCCTGCGACGCGGCCGAGGTCGTGGTCGTGGACGAGACCCCGGCCAGGCTTGCGGTCGCCGAGGCGCTCGGCGCGAACGTCCTGACCGCCGACGACGATCCGGCGGTGGACCTGAAGCGCCGCTGGCGCCACGGCCGCGACGACCGGGGCGCCGACCTGGTGTTCCAGTGCCGCGGCCAGCCCCGGGCGCTGGCGCTCGGGCTCAGGCTGCTCCGGCCCCAGGGCACCCTGGTGGACCTCGCCTTCTACACGCGGGGCGCGGACGAGGTGCGCCTGGGCGAGGAGTTCCACCACAACGGGCTGACCGTGCGCTGCGCCCAGATCGGCCGGGTGCCGCGCGGCCTGTCGCACGCCTGGGACAGGGAGCGGCTCTCGCACGAGACGATCGCCCTGCTCAGGCGGCACGGCCCGCGGCTACGCGAGCACGTGATCACTGACCTCGTCGGCTTCGGCGAGGCCCCCCAGTTCCTTTCCGAGCTCGCGTCCAGACGCCGCCAGACCGTTCAGGCCGTGCTCTGCGACCACGTCGAGGATGAGGGCGGCTGACCAGCTGAAGTCGCGGCAACCATGGCCGTCCAGCGCGAACGGGTCGAAGTACTCCCTGAACCCGGCGTGCGAGACCGCGTTGATCATCCCGTCGGCGACCAGGCCGGCCAGGTCGGGGCGGCGCTCCTTCAGCCCCTGCCAGACGAGCCAGGTGAGGTTGATCCAGCTCGGGCCCCGCCAGTAGCGGGCGGAGTTGAACTCGGGCGCCGCCGGCGAGTAGCTGGGCAGCGCCCCGTCCTTGAGCGCGAACCGGTCGAGCGCGGTCGCGATCAGCGCGTCGGCGACCTCGCCGGGCAGGCCGGGGAGCATGAGCGGGGTCAGCCCGGCGGTGCTGCTCGAGCGGATCAGCTCGCCGGTGCGCACGTCGCGGGCCTGGAAGAGGGCGCCGTCGAAGAGGTGCTCGACCATGGCGGCGGTCATCGCGGCCGCCTCGCGCTCGTGCGGCTCGGGGTCGAGGCCGAGCACGTCCGCGATCTTGGCCAGCGTCGCCTCCGCCACCCCGTACGCCGTGTTGAACAGCGGGCACTCGACCTGGAACTCCCCAGGACTGCGGTAGCCGGAGTCGCGGTAGGCGCGGGCGAGGGAGACGTAGCGCTCGTAGTCGCGGTCGGTGGGCCGCTCGTCGGCGCTGACGGTGGCGAGGTCCCGGCGGACGAAGCCCGTGGTGGCGCGCCGCACGGCCTGCAGCGGCAGGTCCCAGGCCGGGCTGTTGTCCATGCCCGACTCCCAGGGGTGCACGATCGAGATCAGCCCCTCAGGCGAACGCCTGGCCGCGCGCAGGAACTCCTGCTGCGCCACGAGCCTCGGGTAGATCCGGCGCAGGAACGCGGTGTCCGGCTCGGCCAGGTGCGTCTTCCACGCGGCCAGCGCGTGGACCGGCGGCTGGATGATGCCGGAGGTCGCGCAGCCGGAGGGAGCACGTGACTCCCAGAACTCCGGCCCGGGGAAGTAGGCGCCCTCCGGCACCTCCGGGTTGAACACGATGTGCGGCACCCTGCCGTCGCGCCACTGCGCGCCGAACAGGGAGAGCAGCTCCACCCTGGCCCTTCGCGGCGACCACTGCGCGTTCCCGATCGCGATGAAGGCCGAGTCCCAGCTCCACTGATGCGGGTACAGCCGACGGGAGGGAACCGTGTAGCTGCCGTCCCAGTTCGCCACCAGGACACGCACGGCGTCGCGAAGGATCATAGGTATTTCCTGACGAAGGCTGCGGTCTGGGGAAGGACGATCTCGGGCTCGCCCCGCAGGCGGCACTCCAGGGCGAGGTAGCCGTCGTAGCCGACGGCGTCCAGCGTGGCCAGCTGCGCGCCCCAGTCGAGGTGGCCGGTGCCGGGCTGGTTTCTGTTGGACTCGCTGATCTGCATGTGGGCGAGGTAGGGGGCGGCCTCGGCCAGGGAGCGGCAGGGGTCGTCCTCCTCGATGTTCATGTGGTACGTGTCGCCGACGACCCTGATCGAGTCCATGGAGCAGTACGAGACGGCCTCGGCCAGCGTGTTGACCATGTGGTTCTCGTACCGGTTGAGCGGCTCCAGCATGATCAGCACGCCGTTGCGCTGCGCGTGCTCGCCGAGGACGCCCAGCGCCTCGGTCAGCACCTCGCGGTCCTCCTCGGGGCTGCGCGGCGGCTCGAACGGCGGCAGCCGGCGCGAGAACTGCCCCCAGGAGGCGGGCGTCATGACGCCGATGCCGCCCAGCTCGCCGATCACCGAGAGCTGCGACCTGAGCTGCTGGATGGCGTCCTTGCGCTTGGCCGGGTCGAAGTCGCCGATGAAGTGCGGCATGTCCACGCAGACCGTCGGCATGACGACGCCGTCGGCCTTGGCCCGCTTGAGCTCGGTCAGGCGGCCCGCGAAGTGGAAATCGCCCTTGCCGCGCAGCTCGATCGCGTCGAACCCGGCGTCGACCGCGAACGCGAACTTCTCCTGCAACGTGCGGCCGGGCAGAAGCTGCTCCTGTACGGCGAGCTTCACTGTCACTCCTCGAAGGTGAAGACGAGCTGGAGCACCTCGGACTGGTGCTTGTCGATCAGGTCGAAGGCCTCCGCGGCCCTGTCTACGGGGACGACGTGGCTGATCAGCTCGCCGACCTCGACCTGGCCCTCGTGCACGAGAGCCATGAACGTGCGCTGCAGGCGCTCGACATCCCACCGGTGCGCCAGCCACGAGGCCACGCCGCCGATCTGGGAGGAGACGAGCTGGACCTGGTTGTGGTGGAACTCCTCGCCCAGGCGCAGCCCGATGCCGTCGCCCTGGTAGAACCCGGCGGCGACGACCCGGCCGCCCTTGCGCACGGTCCTGATGGCCTCGTGCAGGCCCTGGTGGGTGCCGCTCAGCTCGATGACGGTGTCGGCGCCCTCGATGCGCTTGCGCATGTACTCGGCCACGGAGCCCGAGCGCACGTCGATCACCTCGGCCGCGCCGAACCTCCTGGCCAGCTCCAGCCGGTCGGGAATGGCGTCGGCGGCGAGCACCCTGGCGCCGCTCAGCACGGCCAGGCGGGTGGCCAGCAGCCCGATGACGCCCTGGCCGAAGATCGCGATCTGGTCGCCCAGATGCACGTCGGCGGCGTGCACGGCGTTGAGCGCGATGGCGCCCACGCGGGCGAACACCCCGGTCAGCGGGTCGGCGCCGGGCGGCATCACGTGGCCGACGAGCTTCTCCGCCGGGACGACGGCCTCGGCGCGGTGGCCCCAGATGCCCCACACGATGCTGCCGACAGGGGGATCCGCGACGTCGGGCGCGGCCTCGACCACCTCGCCGACCTCCTGGTAGCCCCAGCCGGTCAGCGGATAGGCGTGCGTCTGCCCGTCGACGAAGAGCCGGCGCTCGGTGTCCCAGTGCCGGTTGAGATATGGATTTGTGCCGCGATAGGCGGTGAGCTCGGTGCCTGCCGAGACGCCGGAATAGATCGTACGGACTCGTACGGTGCCCGGCACCAGGTCGGCGGGCGACTCCAGGCTGACGCGGACACGGCCTGGCTCTTCAAAGGTGATGACGCGCATTCCCCAACACTTACGCTTATTGATCAAACAAAAGTCAAAGCTTTAGTACCTGTTTGCATACGATAGTTGCGCTCGTAACACTCATAAGTCTACGACTTCAGCCGGTAAGCGCCGATGAAATTGGGGTTTCTGCCAGCGTGTCTTCCGGAAAGCGACCTTATCGGCAAAGCGGACTTAGCCGCACACCTGGGCTTTCTAGGGCGTGAGGCGACCTAAGGATGACCGAAATCACACGAACGTAGATCTTTTGCGGTAGAAGATCCTGATCTGTGGGCGTAGGCACGGAGTGGGTACAGACCGGTCTCGTTATCGACTACTGCGCGTTGCCGGGATCACGGTGAGGGTAAGGGCGGCATATCCCCTACCGGAGGAGCGTGCCATGCCGAAGAAGGTAACCGCCGTCCTCTCTGTCGCGCTGCTGGCAGCCGCTTCGCTGGCGGCGTGCGGCGACGGCGGTGGCGAGTCGTCCGCGAGCAACCAGATCACCGTCTGGACCGAGGAGAACCTCAATGACCGGATGGCCGTACAGAACCAGATCGTCGCCGAGTTCACCAAGAAGACCGGGATCAAGGTCAAGCTAGTCGGCGTGGCCGAGGACCAGTTCAGCCAGACCGTGACGGCCGCCGCCGCGGCCGGGGACCTGCCGGACGTCATCGGCGCGCTGCCGCTGTCGGCCGTGCGCGAGCTGGAGGCCAACGACCTGCTCGACACCGAGACGCCGGGCAAGGTCGTCGATCAGCTCGGCAGGGACTCGTTCTCGCCGCGGGCCCTGGAGCTCGACAGCTCGGGGGGCAAGCTGCTCGCGGTGCCCAGTGACGGGTGGGCGCAGCTCATCCTCTACCGCAAGGACCTGTTCGAGAAGGCCGGGCTGCAGCCGCCCGACACGTACGAGCGGCTGGAGGCGGCGGCCGCCAAGCTCAACACGGGCGGGGTCGCGGGCATCACGCTGGCCATCGCGCCCAAGGACTCGTTCACCGCGCAGAGCTTCGAGCACGTCGCGCTGGCGAACGGCTGCCAGCTGGTCGACAATTCCGGAAATGTCACCCTCGACTCGCCACAGTGCGTGAGGGCGTTCGAGTTCTACGCGAAGCTGGCGAAGGACTACTCCGTCAAGGGCAAGCAGGACGTCGACTCCACCAGGGCCACCTACTTCTCCGGCAAGGCGGCCATGACGATCTGGTCGTCGTTCATCCTGGACGAGATGGCCGGCCTGCGTAAGGACGCGCTGCCGAGCTGCCAGGAGTGCCGTGCCGATCCGCAGTGGCTGGCCGAGAACACCGGGGTGGTCACGGCGCTGAAGGGGCCCGACGGGAGCGCGCCCGCGCAGTACGGCGAGATCGTCTCGTGGGCGATCACCCGTGACGCCGCCAAGGACTCCGCGGCCAAGTTCGTGGCCTTCATGATGAACGAGGGTTACGAGCGCTGGTTCGGCATGGCGCCGGAGGGCAAGTTCCCGACCCGCAAGGGCTTCGAGGACAAGTGGAACAAGCTGCCCGCCGGGGTCGACTCCAAGAAGCCGCTGGCCGACGTCTACCCCGCCGACGTGCTCGACGCCCTGCGCAAGAGTCCCGATACGTTCGCCCGCTGGGGCATCCCGCAGGGCCAGGGCAAGCTGGTCGGCGCCATCATGGGCGAGCTGCCCGTGCCCAAGGCGCTGAGCGCGGTCGTGGACGGCTCGCAGACCCCGCAGGCCGCCGCCACGCAGGCCAAGACCGACGTGGAAACGATCAAGCGCGGGATCCGCCAATGAGCCCGCGACCGGGTCCGGGTCCGGCGGCCGCGCCGCCGCGCGGGGTGCGGCGATGAGCCCGCGGACGTTGCGGCAGCAGGAGGGGCGGGCCGGGCTGGCGCTCATCTCGCCCACGCTCGTCATCACGCTGGTCGTGGTGGTGCTGCCGCTGCTGTGGGCGATCATGCTGGCGTTCCAGGACGTGCGGCTGATCAACATCAGGCGGGCGGGCATCTTCGGGCACTACACGCTGGAGAACTTCTCGTACGTCGTCTCCGAGCCGGGCTTCTGGTCGTCCCTGGTCAACACGCTCGTCTACACCGTCGCGGGCACCGCGTTGTCGATCGCGATCGGGCTGGTGGCGGCGCTGGCCCTCCGGGACAGGTTCAAGGGGCGGACCCTGGTCAGGGCCTCGATCCTGATCCCGTACGTGGCGCCGGTCGTGGCCGTGGCGTTCCTGTGGGAGACGATGCTCAACCCCCAGTACGGCATCGTCAACACCTGGCTCAGCGAGCCGATCGCGTTCCTCACCCAGGCGAAGGGCGAGTTCCTCGGCGTGCAGGTGCCGGTGGCGCTGCTCACGGTGATCGCGTTCGAGGCGTGGCGGTATTTCCCGTTCGCGTTCCTGTTCATCCTGGCCAGGCTGCAGGCGCTGCCCGCCGAGCTGGACGAGGCGGCGGTGGTGGACGGGGCCACACCGACCCAGCGGTTCCGGTACGTGATCATGCCGCAGCTCTGGCGGATCATCGCGCTGCTGTCGGTGCTGCGGTTCGTGTTCACGTTCACCAAGTTCGACGACGTCTACCTGCTGACCGGCGGCGGAGCCGGCACCGAGGTGGTCAGCGTGCGGGTCTACAACTTCCTGACCGCGCGCGACGACATCGGCGCCTCAGCCGCGCAGGCGATCGTGCTGGCGGTCTTCCTGGTCGTGTTCCTGGCCATCTACCTGCGGTTCTTCGGCGGGGGTGAAGATGAGCAGAGATAGGTTCGAGCGCGGGCTTTTCCGGGTCCTCAAACCGCTGGTCATCGTGGTGCTCTTCCTGATGACCGCGTTCCCCTTCTTCTACATGGTGATGCTGTCCATACGCGACATCCAGGAGCTCATCCTGGACCCCGGCTCGCTCTGGCCGCGCAGCTTCACCCTGGACACGTACGTGGACGTGCTGACCAGGCAGGGCTTCCTGACCTTCCTGAGGAACAGCGCGATCGTGGCGGTCGGCTCGGTGGCGTTCACGCTGCTGATCTCGATCCCGGGCGCGTACGCGGTCGCCCGGCTGCGGTTCTTCGGGCGGCGGCAGGTGCACTTCCTCTTCCTGGCGGTGTACCTGTTCCCGGCGATCGTGCTGGCCATCCCGCTGTTCGTGTTGTTCACGATGCTGGGACTGCGGGGGTCGCTTTTCGGGCTGATCGCCGTGTATATCGCGCAAACCGTGCCAGTCACGGTATACATGCTCCGCAACTACTTCGAGACCGTGCCGCAGAGCGTGGAAGAAGCGGCCGCGATCGACGGGTGCACGAGGCTGTCGACCATCTGGCGCGTGGTGCTGCCGCTGTCCAAGCCCGCGCTGATGGCCACCGGCCTGTACGCCTTCATGATCGCGTGGAACGAGTTCCTGTTCGCCCTGCTCTTCCTCGTGGAGAGGCGGGAGAGCTGGACGGTTTCCCTGGGGCTCTCGCAGCTGGCGGGCAGCATAGAGATCCCCACAACGGTCCTGATGGCAGGATCGGTGGTGCTGACGCTGCCCATCGTGATCGTGTTCTTCGCCAGCGAGCGACTGCTGACGGAGGGCCTCACGGCAGGAGCAGAGAAGGGATAGATCATGCTGACGGCAGGGCAGATCCTCCAGCTCATCCGCAATGGCACCTGCCGTACCCGCAAGGAGCTCATCGAGTACACCGGGCTGTCCCGATCGACGATCACCGATCGGGTCGACCGGCTCATCGACGCCGGATACATCCACGAGTCCGGCGTCGGCACCTCCGGGGGCGGGCGACCGCCCTCGGTGCTCGACGTGGACGCCACCAGGCGCCTGATGCTGGTGGCCGATCTGGGCGCCACCCACGCCAGGGTCGCGCTCACCGACCTCGCCGCCCGGCCCATCGCCGAGGAGAGCACCGAGATGCGCATCGAGCTCGGGCCCGAGGCCGTCCTGTCGTGGGTGCGGCAGGCGTTCCAGCGGATGCTCGACAGGACCGGACGCCCTGCGAGCGAGGTGTGCGGCATCGGGCTCGACGTGCCCGGCTCGGTGGACCACGCCACCGGACGGGTGATCAGGTCGTTCCTCATGCCGGGGTGGGACGACTATCCGCTGGGCGGGGCGATCGGGGAGACGCACGACGTGCCCATCCTGGTCGAGAACGACGCCAACGCGATGGCGCTGGGCGAGTGGTGGTCGTCGTGGCGGGACACGGACTCGCTGATCCTCATCAAGGTGTCGACCGGCATCGGCACCGGCATCGTTCTCGACGGGCAGATCTATCGGGGAGTCGAGGACGCCGCCGGAAACATCGGGCACGTGCGGTTGCGCGAGACCGACGACCGCGTGTGCACGTGCGGTTCCCGCGGTTGTGTGGCCTCGCTGGCCAGCGGCCACGCCCTCGCCGTCGATCTGGGCCAGGAGTCCAGCCGCGACCTGGTGCGCCTGGTGCAGGCGGGCGACCCCGAGGCCATCGCGCGCACCCAGGAAGCGGGCCGCACGCTGGGCATCGTGCTGGCCACCGCGGTCAGCCTGCTCAACCCCGGCGTGCTGGTGCTGGCCGGGGACATGGCGGAGACCAGGGAGCACTACCTGACGGGCATCAGGGAGATCGTCTACCGCCGCAGCCTGCCGTACACGACCAGGAATCTGGAGATCGTCACCACCTCGCTGGGGGACCGGGCGGGGATCGTGGGGATGGCGGTGATCGTCATGGAGCACGTGCTCTCCCCCGCCTCCGTGGACGCCGCCCTGGCCTCCCGTACGGACGCGGCGAGCTGACGGGTCAGCCGAGTGCGCGTCGCAGGATCTCCGGCGCCTGCACGAGCGAGGGGCCGTACCAGGTGAGCAGGCGCCCGCTGACCAGCGCGCAGGCGAGCCCGGGGAAGCACTCCGGGCCGTCGGTCTCCGAGAACGCGTAGGGCTCGTCGGGCAGCACCACCAGGTCGGGCCGCCGCTCGACCAGCTCGGGCAGCGGGATCTTGGGGTAGCGCTCCCCGTGGCCGGCGTAGAGGTTGTCCACGCCGAGGTTCCTGAGCACGTCGCCGGTGAACGTGTCGCGCCCCACCACCATCCACGGTCGCCGCCAGATCGGGACGATCGCCGTCCTCCTCGGCCCGTCCACGGGCGCGCGCCACGCCTGCTCCGCCGCGTCCAGCCACGCGGGACGTCCGGTACGGCACGCCAGCCGGAACATGCGATCCAGCGAGGCGAAGGCCTCCTCGAGGGTCTCGATCCTCGTCACCCAGACCGCGATGCCCGACTCGCGCAGGGCCTCGATGTCGGGCGCGCGGTTCTCCTCGGCGTTGGCCAGGACGACGTCGGGCCTGAGCCGCATGATCGCGGCCAGGTCCGGGTTCTTGGTGCCCCTGACCCTGGCCACGTCGAGATCGGCGGGGTGCGAGCACCAGTCGGTCGCCCCCACCAGCGCTTCCGGCACGGTCGCCGCCACCGACTCGGTCAGCGAGGGCACCAGAGACACGATCCGCCGCACGGTATCGGGAATCTTCACAGGCACACCGGTATCGTCCACAGCTAGATTCAACCGAATGTCGGCCTGTATCCGTAGAATCCAGGTCGAAGATCGTTGACTCTTGATCGGGGGAATGACGGTTGGAGAGAGAGTCGCCAGCCTTCGATCCGCACACGCCCAACGTTGCCCGGCTCTACGACTACTTCCTCGGCGGCAAGGACCACTTCCCGGCCGACCGGGCGGTGGCGGCGAAGATCCTCGAGGTGGCTCCCGAGTTACGGGCGGCGGTCAGGGCCAACCGGGCGTTCGTGCGGCGGGCGGTGCGCTTCCTCGCCGAGTCCGGCATCACGCAGTTCCTCGACATCGGCACGGGACTGCCGACCCTGGACAACGTGCACGCGGTGGCCAGGAAGACCGCCCCCGAGGCCAGGGTGGTCTACGTCGATCGTGATCCCGTGGTGCTCGTGCACGCCAGGGCGCTGCTGGCCGGGCGGACCGGCACGACGGCGGTGGACGGCGATCTCCGCGAGCCCGACAGGATCCTGAAAAATCATGACGTGACGGAGGTGATCGACTTCGACCGCCCCGTGGGCGTGCTGCTGACGGCGGTCATGCATTACCTCAGCGACTCCGACCGGCCCCACGAGATCGTCGCGAGCCTGCGCGACGCCCTGGCCCCCGGCAGCCACCTCATCATGTCCCACGCCACCAGCGACGCCCGCGCCCAGGCGATGGACACGATCGCCGAGGTCTACGAGAGCACCAACATCCCGCTCACGTTCAGGAGCCGCGAGCGGATCGCGGGGCTGCTCGAAGGGTTCGAGCTGGTCGATCCGGGCCTCGTCTGGCTGCCCGAATGGCGTCCTGACCAGGCCGACACGATCGACTTCGTGGACGGCCCCGAGTCGTCGCTGATCTTCTGCGGCGTCGGCAGGAAGGGCTGAGCTCATGGACATCGGGCTGGCCGTCCCCCAGTTCGGCAGGTTCGCCGCGCTGTCGAGCGTGGTGCGGGTGGCGCGGGAGGCCGACTCGATGGGGTTCGCCGGTCTGTGGGCGGGCGACCGGCTGATGACGCCGCTGCGGCCGAAGGACCGCTATCCGGGGGGCGACCTCCCGGAGGCGTACCGGGTGTTCCTGGATCCGTTCGCGGTGTTGTCGGTGGCCGCCTCGGCGACCTCGTCCGTACGGCTGGGCACGAGCGCGCTGAACGCCTGCTGGTATCCCCCCGTGGTGCTGGCCCGCTCGCTCAGCACGATCGACCACCTCAGCGGCGGGCGGCTCGTCGCCGGCCTCGGGCTGGGCTGGTCGTCCGACGAATACGCCGCCGCGGGAGTGCCGTGGCGGGGCCGGGCGGCACGCTATGACGCCACCCTGGACGCGCTGGAGGCGATCTGGGGCACCGACCCGGTGTCGTTCGAGCACGAGTTGTGGACGATCGCGCCCAGCCACATCGGGCCCAAGCCCGCCCGCCGGCCGCCGCTCTATCTGGCCGGGTTCACCGAGCCCGCGCTGCGCCGCATCGGCCGCCGGGCCGACGGCTGGCTGACGGCGACGCTCCCGATAGCCATGCTCACCTCGATGTGGCGGACGGTCTGCCGGAGCGCCGAGGAGGCCGGGCGCGATCCCGCCGGGTTGCGCATGGTGCTGCGCGCCAACCCGGTCATCACCGATCAGGGAGCTCCGCCGAGGAGCGGCACGGTCGCCCAGATCAGCGCCCACCTCGCCGCCGCGGCGGAGGCCGGGGTCCACGAGATCATCCTGGACCTCCAGCACACCGCCGAGAGCGACCAGCACCTGCTGGACCTGGCCGGCGACTTCAAGACTCGCTTGAGCGCCGCGCCGTGACCTACTTGAGCGCGGACAGCGCGGCCTCGTAGTCGGGCTCCTGCGTGATCTCCGGCACCAGCTCGGAGTAGACCACGTTGTTGTCGCCGTCGAGCACGACCACGGCACGCGCGGCCAGCCCCGCCAGCGGCCCCGACTCCTGCGCCACGCCGTAGTCGGCCAGGAACTCGCGGCCCCGCATGAGCGAGAGCATGGTCACGTTGTCGAGCCCCTCGGCGCCGCAGAACCGCTTCTGCGCGAACGGCAGGTCGGCGGAGACGCAGAGCACGGCCACGTCGGGGTGCTCGGCGGCCACCTGGTTGAAGCGGCGCACGGAGGCGGCGCAGACGCCGGTGTCGACGCTCGGGAAGATGTTGAGCACCTTGGTCTGCTGGCCGAAGTCCGCCAGCGACAGCTCGGCGAGGTCGCCGCCCACCAGCTTGAACGCGGGCGCGCTGTCGCCGGCCTTCGGGAAGGTGCCGCCTACGGTGATGGGGTTGCCCTTGAAAGTGACGTCGGACATGAAAGCCTCCTGGTTAGCGATGTTCCCGCCCGCTGATCCTATCCGCGCCGCCCGTCCACCCCACGGCCCGCCCGCGTGTCCCGGCACGCCCCGGCGGGGACTCGTCAGACGTTACGGCGGTACTGGCCGCCCGCCTCGAACAGCGCCTCTGTGATCTGGCCGAGCGAGCAGTGGCGGGCCGCCTCCATCAGCACCTCGAACGCGTTCCCGTCCGACATCGCCACCTCGCGCAACCGGGTGAGCTGGACGGGGGCCTCGGAGCGGTTGCGCTCGTGGAAGGCCTGCAGGCGGTCCAGCTGGGAGCGCTTCTCCTCCTCGGTGCCCCTGGCCAGCTCCAGCTTGCGCTCGGGCTGCTGCTCGTCCCCGTTGCGGAAGGAGTTGACCCCGATGATGGGCAGCGAGCCGTCGTGCTTGCGCATCTCGTACAGCATGGACTCGTCCTGGATCTTGCCGCGCTGGTAGCCCGTCTCCATCGCGCCCAGCACGCCGCCCCGGTCGGACAGCCGCTCGAACTCGCCGAGCACCGCCTCCTCCACCAGGTCCGTCAGCTCCTCGACGATGAACGAGCCCTGCAGCGGGTTCTCGTTCTTCGCCAGGCCCCATTCCCGGTTGATGATGAGCTGGATCGCCATCGCCCTGCGCACCGACTCGGCTGACGGAGTGGTCACGGCCTCGTCGAAGGCGTTGGTGTGCAGGCTGTTGCAGTTGTCGTAGATGGCGATCAGGGCCTGGAGGGTGGTGCGGATGTCGTTGAAGTTCATCTCCTGGGCGTGCAGGGATCTGCCCGAGGTCTGGATGTGGTACTTCAGCTTCTGCGAGCGCTCGCCGGCGCCGTAGCGCTCCCTCATGGCCACCGCCCAGATGCGGCGGGCCACCCGCCCGAGCACGCTGTACTCGGGGTCCATGCCGTTGGAGAAGAAGAACGACAGGTTCGGGGCGAAGTCGTCGATCTTCATGCCCCTGGCCAGGTACGCCTCCACGTACGTGAAGCCGTTGGCCAGGGTGAAGGCGAGCTGGCTGATCGGGTTGGCCCCCGCCTCGGCGATGTGGTAGCCCGAGATCGAGACCGAGTAGAAGTTGCGCACGCCGTTCTTGATGAACCACTCCTGGATGTCGGCCATCATCCTGAGCGAGAACTCGGTGGAGAAGATGCAGGTGTTCTGGCCCTGGTCCTCCTTGAGGATGTCGGCCTGGACGGTGCCCCTGACCGTGGCCAGCGTCCTCGCGCGCAGCTCGGCTGCCTCCTCGGCCGACGGCGCGCGCCCCTGCTCCGCCTGGAAGCGGGCGAGGGCCTGGTCGACGGCGGTGTTGAGGTAATAGGCCAGGATCGTGGGCGCGGGGCCGTTGATCGTCATGGACACCGACGTGTTGGGCGCCGACAGGTCGAACCCGTCATAGAGCACCTTCATGTCGTCGAGCGTCGCGATGGAGACCCCTGAGGTGCCGACCTTTCCGTAGATGTCGGGCCGGAGGTCCGGGTCGTGGCCGTACAGCGTCACCGAGTCGAACGCCGTGGACAGCCTGGTCGCCGGCTGGCCCTCGGACAGCAGCTTGAAGCGCCTGTTGGTGCGGAACGGGTCGCCCTCCCCCGCGAACATCCTGGTCGGGTCCTCGTCCTCACGCTTGAACGGGAACACCCCGGCGGTGAACGGGAACGTGCCCGGGAGGTTCTCACTGCGCAGGAATCTCAGCAGGTCGCCGTGGTCGCTGTAGCGGGGCAGGGCCACGCGCGGGATGCGGTTGCCCGAGAGGGTCTCGCGCCAGAGCGGGGTGTGGATCTCACGGTCGCGGACCTTCACCACCAGCTCGTCGGCGGTGTAGCGCTCCTTGACGGCGGGCCAGGTGTCGAGCAGGGCCCGGCTCTCGTCGGTGAGCTCCCGGTCCGCCTGCGCCTGCAGCTCCTCCAGCCGCGCGTCGTCCAGGAGGGCGCGCACGGCGGCGAGCTGCTGGCGGCGGCGGGCGATCTCGGCCTGGGCGAGCGTCTCCGCGTGGTACGCGCGCACGGTCTCGGCGATGTCGGCCAGGTAGCGGACCCTGGCCGGCGGGACGATGGCGGCCGAGGCCTGCGAGATGCGCCCGGACACCTTGGGCAGCAGGCCGGGCCCCGAGTCGGCCAGCAGGAGGGGCTTGATGTGCTGGTAGAGGGCGGTGACCCCGGCGTCGTTGTAGCGGGCGGCGATGGTGCCGAAGACCGGCATGTCCTCCGGCCTGACGCCGAACGCCTCGCGGTTGCGTACGAGCTGGCGGCGCACGTCACGCAGGGCGTCCTCCGCGCCGCGCCGCTCGTACTTGTTGATCACCACGGCCTCGGCGAAGTCCAGCATGTCGATCTTCTCGAGCTGCGAGGCCGCGCCGAACTCGGGCGTCATCACGTATACCGGCACGTCCACGTGGGGGACGATCCCGGCGTCGCCCTGGCCGATGCCGGGCGTCTCGACGATCAGCAGGTCGTGGCCCGCGGCCCGGCAGGCGACGATCACGTCGTCGAGGCAGGCGGGCACCTCGCTGGCGGCGCCCCTGGTGGCCAGGGAGCGGAAGTAGGTCTGGGGGCCCAGGCTGTTCATCCTGATGCGGTCGCCGAGCAGCGCGCCGCCGCCGCGCCTGCGGGTGGGGTCGATCGCGATGATCGCGATGCGCAGCTTGTCGTCGTTGTCGACGCGGAACCTGCGTACGAGCTCGTCGGTCAGCGAGGACTTGCCCGAGCCGCCGGTGCCCGTAATGCCGAGCACGGGGGCGCGCCTCTCCGCACCGGCGGCTCTGAGGCCCTCGACCAGCTCGGCGGGCGCGCGACCCGACTCGATGAGGGTGATCGCCCGGGCCAGCGCCGCCTGGTCACCCGAGACCACGGCCTCGACCGACGGCGAGCCGTCCAGCTCGACGTCGCACTCCTCGATCAGCTGGTTGATCATGCCGGGGAGCCCGTACTTCTGGCCGTCCTCGGGCGAGAAGATGCGGGTGACGCCGCGGGAGTGCAGCAGCTCGATCTCCTCGGGGACGATCACTCCCCCGCCGCCGCCGTACACCTTGACGTGCCCCGCCCCGCGCTCGCGCAGCAGCTCGACGAGATACGTGAAGAACTCCACGTGCCCGCCCTGGTAGGAGCTGATCGCCACGCCCTGGACGTCCTCCTGGATGGCGGCGGTGACGATCTCGTCGACCGAGCGGTTGTGCCCGAGATGGATGACCTCGGCGCCCTGTGACTGGAGGATGCGCCGCATGATGTTGATCGCCGCGTCGTGGCCGTCGAACAGGGCCGCGGCGGTCACGAAGCGCACTGGGTGTTCCGGGACGTGCACGCCTTTTCACTCCTTCGTGAGGGCTCTTCCTCGAAGATACTAGGACGTCCAACTATTTCGATAGTATGACGTCCTACTATTTGCCGTGTCCGTCTGGGGTAGGGAGCTCCAGGGGGTGAGGCCGAATGCGTGCGCTGACGTTCGCGCCGGGCAGGAAAGGGACGCTCGCCGTCGAGGAGGTGCCCGACCCCGTGCCGGGCAAGGGCCAGTTGCTCGTCGAGGGGCTCGCCCTGGGCGTCTGCGGGACCGACAGGGAGCTCGTGACGGCCGAGTACGGCTGGCCGCCGCCCGGCAGGGAGCGGATGGTCATCGGGCACGAGTCGCTCGGCCGGGTGCTGGAGGTGCCCGAGGGGTCCGCGTTCTCGCCGGGCGACCTGGTCGTGGGCGTGGTGCGGCGGCCCGACCCCGTGCCGTGCGGGGCGTGCTTGCGGGGCGAGTTCGACATGTGCCGCAACGGCCAGTACACCGAGCGGGGCATCAAGCAGCTCGACGGGTACGCCTCCCAGCGCTGGGCCGTCGAGGCCGGGTACGCCGTGCGGCTGGATCGTGCGCTGGAGAGCGTCGGCATGCTGGTCGAGCCCGCCTCCGTGGTCGCCAAGGCGTGGGAGCAGATCGAGCGGATCGGGTCGCGGACCTGGTTCGAGCCCCGGACGCTGCTGGTCACCGGCGCGGGGCCGGTCGGGTTGCTGGCGGCGCTGATGGGGCGGCAGCGGGGACTGGAGGTGCACGTGCTCGACCGCGCCCCGCAAGGGCTCAAGTCCCAGCTGGTGGAGGACCTTGGGGGGACCTACCACTCGGCGACGTCGCTGAAGGCGTTCGCCTCCGACAAGCCGGACATGATCATCGAGTGCACGGGGGCCGGGGCGCTGGTCATCGACGCCATGATCGGCACGACCGCCGCGGGCATCGTGTGCCTGGCCGGCCTCGCACCCGGCGGGCGTACGCACCGGGTGGACGCCGGGGTGATCAACCGGGACATCGTGCTGGAGAACGACGTGGTCTTCGGCACCGTGAACGCGAACCTGCGGCACTACCGGGACGCCGCCGTCGCCCTGGCCAAGGCCGACCCCGGGTGGCTGGAGCGGCTCATCACCCGGCGGGTGCCGCTGTCCCGCGCCCCTGAGGCCTTCGAGCCGGGCGAGGATGTCAAGGTGGTCATCGACCTCACGAGCTGACCGGCTTCGCGGCGGGAGCGTTGAGTTGTTCCGCGTCAGCCGGGCTCGTAGGGCTTGCGTCTCGTCGGGGTCGGACGCCTGGTCGCCGTGGTGGCCGAGCCCGCCGGCACGCGCGTTCTGACAGGACGGGCCGAAGGCGGCTGGGTGGCAGGCGGTTTGGCCTGCGCGTTCGCGAAGGGCGGCGGGGTGGCGTGCGGCTTGGCCTGCGCGTTCGCGAAGGGCGGCGGGGTGGCGTGCGGCTTGGCCTGCGCGTTCGCCCGATCGTTGCCGGAGGGCGTTCGCGGGTGGGTTGGCGCGTTCCACGGCAGCCAGGAAAGGCGGCGGTGCGTACCACGGCGGCGGCCGGAGATACGGAAGGAGAGGACGACGGTCATGAGCACCATCGCGGTCAGCAGCGCGGGCGGCGTGCCCAAGAAGTCAAGCGGCGACCCCTGCCCCAGCTCCGAGCGCGGCGCCGGCACGAAGGGCCATTCGGTCGAGCGGATCTCGTCCAGCTTGTCGGCCTCGGCCTTGACCAGGCGCGGGATGCCGTACCCCACGACCTTGTCGGTCTCCCTGGTCTTGCGCTTGAGATGGATCCGGTCCACGTTCGCCTCGATGGTGTGGATCTTCGAGCCGCTGACGCGCTCCACGATCCCGACGTGGTCGATGCCCTTGTAGCTCTTGCCGCCCCGCCAGTCGAAGAAGACCAGCGCTCCCGGCTCGGGTTTCTGGGTCCACGCCCCCCGCTGGATGAACCAGGCGGCATGGGAGGGCGTCCAGGCGAATTCGCCCACGTACTGGCTGATGCCGGCCTTGTCCGCGGCCCAGGCGATGAACATGTCGCACCACGGCGCGTCGCGGTACTGGGTGTCTTGGACGCGATCTGCGTACCACTGGCCGAACTTGGTGAACTGGCCGCTCTTCTCCTTGTAGCCGAGTTCCTGCCGCACCGTCTTCAGCAGCTCGTCCGCGATCGGGTCCAGGGTGACTCCTCCCAGATAACCGACAAATCACGATGGACTGTAGTAGCGCCATCGCGGGATTGCGCGAATCACCCAGAAAGTGTCGTGGTATGAGCTGAAATTTCGGGTTTGTGACTGGCGAGGCTGGCGGGACTGACTACTAACCTTGTTAGGAGCCGGCGCCCACCCGGTAGACAGCCGCCTCACCTGCGCCCGGCGCGACGACGTCGGCCACGATCACGGTCACGTTGTCCGGCGAGCCGCCCTCGTTGGCCAGATCGATCAACCGCTGGACGGCCGCGCCCGGGTCTGCCACCGTGGTCAGCACCTCGTGCAGCACTTCGGGACCGAGCACGGTCGTGAGGCCGTCGGAGCAGAGGAGGTAGCGATCGTCGGGCTCGGCTTCGCGCAGCGCCATGTCAGGCTCGGCCCTGCCCTCGCTGCCCAGCACACGCAGCACCATCGAACGCCGGGGGTGCACGGCGGCTTGATCCTCCGTTATCCGGCCTTCGTCCACCATCGACTGCACAAGTGTGTGATCCTTGGTCATCTGGTAGAGAGCGCCATCGCGAAGCAGATATCCGCGGGAGTCACCCAGATGAGCCAGGGCGAACCGGTAGCCGTCCCACAACATGGCGGTCACCGTGGTCCCCATCCCCCGGCGCGCGGGGTCGATGTCGGCCAGCTCGACCAGCCGGCGCGCCGCCTCGTGCACGGCACCCTCCAGCGCCGCCTCGAGGTCCGCCCCCGTCTCGGGAAGCGTGGCATCCAGCTCTCGCATGACGGCGATCGCCGCCGAGCTCGCCAGCTCGCCGGCGGCGTGTCCGCCCATCCCGTCAGCCACCACGAGCAACCGGCCACTCGCATAGCCGGAATCCTCGTTCTGCTCCCTGCGGCGGCCAACGTCTGATCCGGCGGCATAGCGGATGTTGTGCTTCATACCTTGCAGTAAATCATTGGTTGAAAGACTTCACAAGCAGATGCGCTGAAGACTCTTGTGAACTACTGTTGGCTCCATGAGCCACGACCCGACCGTCAACGCCGGGGACATCGCCCGGCTCGCAGGCGTCGGGCGTGCCGCGGTGAGCAACTGGCGCCGTCGCCACGACGACTTTCCCGATCCCATCGGCGGCACGGCCAACCAGCCGCTCTTCTCGCTGCGACAGGTCGAGTCCTGGCTGCGCCGCTATGGGAAGTCCTACCAGGTCTCCCTGGGAGATCGGGTGTGGCAACGCATGAAAGCCGCGGGCGATTTGCGCCTGGGCGAGCTGGTGGCCCGGGCAGGCGCCCTGCTGACCAGCCAGGCTGACGCTCCGGACGGCGGGGCGACCCGCGCCGAGGCGCGGATGGGCGACGGAGGCACCCCGGGCGTGGCGCGGGCCGTCGCCGAGGGTGAGCCGGGCGAAGGCGCGCAGGCGTCCGGGCAGGACCTCGATCCGGAGTTGGCGGAGCTCGTGCTGGAGCTGGCCGAGCAGCATGGCGCGCTGACCGCGTACGAGTTCCTGTGCGAGCGTTACCTCGAGGCGCACTCCCGGCAGCTCTCCGTGACCCGCGAGGACGTGGCCGGGCTCATGGTCAAGCTCGTACGCCCGGGCTCCGCCACGATCCTCGACCCGGCCTGCGGCGTCGGCACGCTGCTCCTCGCTCCCGCCCAGGCGGAGCCGGGCACGGTCAAGGTGCTCGGGCAGGAGCTCAGCGAGACCTCGGCGGCCATCACCGCCTCCCGGCTCCGGCTGCGCGGCGTCGATGCCACGGTCATGGCCGGCGACTCGATGCGCCATGACGCCTTCGCCGGCGAGAAGGCCGACGGCGTGGTGTGCGACCCGCCGTTCAACGAGCGGGCCTGGGGCTACGAGGAGCTGACCGGCGACCCGCGCTGGGAGTACGGCCTGCCGCCGCGCGGCGAGCCGGAGCTGGCCTGGGTCCAGCACTGCCTCACCCACGTCAAGCCGCGCGGCCTGGTCGCCATCCTCATGCCGCCGGCCGCGGCCAGCCGCAAGGCGGGCCGCCGCATCCGCGCCAACCTCCTGCGCGCGGGCGCCCTGCGTGCCGTCATCGCGCTGCCGGGGTCGGACCTCTGGCTGCTGCGCCGCCCGGCGGCCGGCGAGCGCCCGCCGTCCGACGTGCTCATCCTCGACGCCACGGACGACCTCGGGAGCGTCGAGCCGGCCTGGCAGGCGTACCTGGAGGACCGTTCCGACCAGACCGTACGCATCATCGACCTGCTGGCCGACGAGGTCGACATGACCCCGGCCCGCCACCAGCGGCGCGACGACGTCGGCAAGGCGTACGCCGAGGCCCGCGACCGCTTCCTGGCCGCCGCGGCGGCGCCGCCCGACCTGAAGGTCCTGGAGCAGCCGCTCGACCAGCCCGCCACCACGCTGGGCGACCTCATCAAGGAGGGCCTGGTGACCACGTCGCAGGCCCCGCCCAAGATGGCCGCCGACGGCGGCGACGTGCCGGTGCTCACCTCCGACGACGTGCTCAACGGCACCCCGCCGTCCGGCTTCACCACCATGCAGCAGGGCCTGATCGCGATCCGCCCCGGCGACGTGGTGGCCTCCTACTCCAGCGTGCGGGTGATGGCCGACGGGGGCGCGATGCTCGGCCCCCACCTGACCCTCTACCGGGTGGACGCGCGCAGGCTGGACCCCGACTTCCTGGCCGGCTTCCTGCGGGCCGCGGGCGGCCGGGTGACCACCGGCTCCAGCAGGTTCGATGTGCGCCGCACCCGGCTGCCGCGCCTGTCGTTGAAGGAGCAGAAGGCGTACGGCGAGGCCTTCAGGCAGCTCGCCGTTCTGGAGGACGCCATCCGCGAGACCTCGATGCTGGGGCAGACGCTGATCCGGCTGGGCCTCGACGGCCTCGCCGACGGCCACCTGCACCCGCCCGGTCATGGCCTCACTCCCTGAGGCGGGCTCGGTCGCTGGGAGCCGTCAGGCGGCGGCGCGCCCTCGCTGTGTTCATGGCCTCCACTCCGTGGAGGCGGCTCGGTCGCTGGGAAGCCGCCGCCTTCCCTCGCCGCTCTGGTCGCTACGCTCCCGCCGCTCCTCAGTCCAGGCGGCGGCGCGCCCTCGCTGTGTTCATGGCCTCCACTCCGTGGAGGCGGCTCGGTCGCTGGGAAGCCGCCGCCTTCCCTCGTCGCTCTGGTCGCTACGCTCCCGCCGCTCCTCAGTCCAGGCGGCGGCGCGCCCTCGCGTGACGGTGTAGTTTTTTCCCGAAGGCTGCTGGGAGGGGCGGAATGGTCATCGGCGACCGCTATGAGCTCGACGACCTCCCCCTCGGGCAAGGTGGCATGGGCGCCGTCTACGCGGGCCACGACCGCCACCTCGACCGCCGGGTCGCGGTGAAGCTGCTCAGGCTGCCGAGCGGGCCGGATCACGAGCTGGAGCGCAGGTTCATCCGCGAGGCGCGCATCCTGGCCAGGCTGGAGCATCCTGGCGCCCCGGTCCTCTACGACTTCGGCACGCACGAGCAGCGGCTCTACCAGGTGATGCAGTTCATCGAGGGCGTCACGGTGGCCGACGTCGTCAGCGAGCACGGCCCGCTGCCCGTGTCGTGGGCCGCCGCGATCGCCGCCCAGGCGTGTGCCGTGCTGTCGGCGGCCCACGCGCTGGCGATCTGTCACCGCGACCTCAAGCCGACGAACCTCATGCTCTGCCCGGACGGCAGCGTGAAGGTGCTCGACTTCGGGCTGGCCATGCTGCGTGACGCGGACGTCACCACGTTCACCAGGATCGGGCAGATCCTGGGCACTCCCGCGTACATGGCTCCGGAGCAGATCCAGCACGGCGTCGCCGAGCCGCGCAGCGACCTCTACTCGCTGGGCTGCGTCCTGCACGAGATGCTGACCGGCCACCAGCTCTTCACCGGCCCCACCGACTACGTGGTCTTCGAGAAGCAGGTCAAGGAGCGCCCGCCGGCCATCCCTGGGCTGCCGCACGAGCTGAGCGCGCTGCTGTCGCAGCTGCTGGAGAAGCGGCCGGACGACCGCCCCGCCGACGCGAACGAGCTGTACGAGCGGCTCGACCCGTTCGCGGTGGAGCTGCCCGTCCTGCCCGGTTTCCTCACCAAGGCCCCGAGCCCTGGCCGCATGTACGCCCGCATGGCGGGCCGCGCGCTCAACGCCTGAGGTTTCTTCGGGAAACCCCTGTAGGTTTTTGCCGTGCTCTCCCTCTTGGTGATGTCATGAGACGCCCGACCCTCGAGGCGGTCGCCGCCCGGGCGGGTGTCTCGCGGGCCACCGCATCCCGGGTCGTCAATGGCCAGACGACGGTGGCGCCCCACATTCGCGACGCCGTGCAGCGCGCGATCGACGAGCTGGGCTACGTGCCCAACTCGGCCGCGCGCAGCCTGGTCACCCAGCGCACCGACTCGATCGCCCTGGTCGTCAGCGAGCCGGGCACCCGGGTCTTCTCCGAGGACCCGATGTTCTCCACGGCGATCAGGTCGGCGTCGATGGCGCTCGAAACGGTGAACAAGCAGGTCGTGCTGATGCTGGCCGCCTCCGCCAAGAGCCACGCCCGCGTGGAGCGTTACATCGCGGGCGGCCACGTCGACGGGGTCATGCTGATCTCCATGCACGGCGCCGACCCCCTGCCCTCCGCGCTCTCGCGCCTGCGCGTCCCCGTGGTCTCGTACGGCCGGCCGGCTGTCCCGGTGGACATCCCGTACGTCGACAACGACAACGTGGGCGGGGCGGAGACCGGGGTCCGGCACCTGGTGGAGTCGGGGCGCCGGAGGATCGCCACGATCGCGGGCCCGCAGGACATGATCGGCGGCCAGGACCGGCTGGCCGGCTACCGCAACGTGCTGCGCGCCTGCGACCTCCGCCCGATCGTCGCGGTCGGCGACTTCACGCGGGAGTCGGGCGCGGTCGCGATGCGGCAGCTGCTCCACGACGACCCCGGCCTGGACGCCGTCTTCGTGGCCAACGACCTGATGGCGGTCGGTGCCCTGCAGTCGCTCCGGCAGGCCGGGCGCCGGGTGCCCGATGACGTGGCCGTGGTGGGCTTCGACGACATCGAGGCGGCGAGATACACCGAGCCGCCGCTGACGACGCTCAGGCACCCGGTGGCCGAGCAGGCGGCGGCCATGGTCCGGCTCCTGCTCAGCCTGTTCGAGGGCGGGCCGGCGGATCCGGTGATCATGCCCACCGAGCTCGTGATCAGGGAGTCCGCCTAAATGGTCCCCGCCGTGGCCGCCGCCGTCTCCCTGGCCGTGGAGCACGGCATCCGAGTGGCGGATCCCGTGGTCCTCAATGACTCGTTCAACCTCCGCGTCCACCTACGTCCGGCGCCGGTCGTGGCGCGAGTGCCGACCGTGACCGCGCTGGGGCGGGCGCGGCCGGCCGGCGCACGCGGTCCACGAGGACGCGCATCCCGGCAACCTCCTCGCCACCCCCGCCGGGCTGCTCTGGAACGACTTCGAGGAGAGCATGGCCGGCCCCGTGGAGTGGGACCTGGCCTGCCTGCTGCGCACGAGGCGGCTCGACGGGCGGGCGGCCGTGTCGGCCTACGGGCATGATCCCGATGATCCGGCGCTGCGGGAGTTGATGGCGGCGCGCGCGCTGCAGGGCACGCTCTGGATGCTCGTCCGGGGTCTGCGGCTGCCCTCCGGGGCCGCCGACGGCCACGCGGCGCTGGAGGCATGGCTCCGGGACCCCAGCGGCGCGACGCGGTGAACCCGGCCTGATCGTAAGGCCGGGCGGGCGCTAGACCGGGGCCACGCCGCCGCGCGGGCCGAGGAAGTAGCCGCCGGTGACGTCCAGGACGTGACCGGTGATCCACCGGGACTCCTCGCGCGCGATCAGTGCCACGGCGTCCGCGATGTCCTGGGGGCGGCCGATGCGGCCGAGCGCGGTGACCTCGGTGACCGCGCGCTCGCCGGTGCCGTCGTCCTCGCGGAGCCAGGCGTTCATGTCCGTCTCCGTGACGCCCGGGGAGACGGTGTTCACGGTGATGTTCCGGTCGCCGAGGATGGGCGCCAGGCTGAAACTCAGCGTGTCGAGCGCGCCCTTCGTCATCGAGTAGACGAGGTCCGGGAGGGCGATGCGGACGACGGCGGAGGAGATGTTGATGATCCGGCCGCCGTCGTTCAGCTGCGGAAGGGCGCGCTCGATGATGAAGTACGGCGCCCGCACGTTCACCGCGAAGACCCGGTCGAACTGCTCCTCGGTCACCGTGCCCAGCACCCCGCCCAGGATGGCGGCGTTGTTGACCAGGATGTCCAGCCGCTCTCCCTGGATGCCCTCGAACAGCGCGTCCACGCCGTCCTCGAACGCGGCCTTGACCGCGTACGCCTGCCCGCCTCCGCCCTCGATCGCGGCCACCGTCTCCTTGGCCAGGTCGTCGTTGCTGGCGTAGTGGACGATCACCCGGGCGCCGTCGGCGGCCAGCCGCTCGGCGACGGCCCGTCCGATGCCGCGCGAGGCTCCGGTTACCAATGCGGTCTTGCCTGACAGATCTCTCATGCGCCCATCGTGGGCCGCGGCTTTCCCGCCCGTCCAAGACCGGCTGTTATAGCTTTTTGCTATGGATGCCCATATTCGGGATCTCAGGTATTTCGTGGCGGTCGCCGAGGAACTGAGCTTCACCCGGGCGGCGGCAGAGCGGCTGTTCATCTCGCAGCCATCGCTGAGCAGGCAGATCAGGCAGCTGGAGGTGTCCATGCGGGCCAGGCTGTTCGAGCGCGACCGCCGTACCGTGACGTTGACCGCGGCGGGGGCGGCGCTGCTGCCCGAGGCGCGGCGCATCGTCGAGCAGTGGGAGGGCGCGCAGCGGGCGGTGGCGGCGGCACGCGAGGACCGGACGCTGGTGGTCGGGTTCCAGACGCGCATCGGGCGCGGGCTCGTGCCGTCCATCTCGCGCGCGCTGCCCGGCTGGGACCTGCGCTTCCGGCAGGTGGCGTGGAGCGATCCCACCGTCGGGCTGGGTGACGGGCAAGTCGACGTGTCCGTCGCGTGGCTGCCCATGCCCGGCCACGGTGAGTACGAGTGGACGGTGGTGAGCACGGAGGAGCGCTGGGTGGCGCTGCCCGCGGGCCATCCACTGGCCGTGCGCCCCGAGATCACGCTCGCCGACCTGGCCGAGGAGCCGTTCGTGGCGATGCCGGCCTCGGCGGGGCCCATGCGGGACTTCTGGCTGGCCGGCGACCAGCGGTCCGAGCCGGCGGTCGTGGGGGCGGAGGCGGAGACGGCCGAGGAGGCGTTCGAGCTGGTCGCGGCCGGGCGTGCCGTGGTGCTGGTCTCGGCCGGGAACGCCGAGCTCTACCGGCGCGACGACGTGGTCAGCAGGCCGGTCGCGGGGTTGCCGCCGAGCAGGCTCGCCATCGTCTGGCGGCGGAGCGACCGGCGGCAGGCCGTGCGGACGCTGGTGGAGGCGTTCGTCAGGTGCATGTGCGCCACCTGAACGGCCTATGTTGACACCGTATACCTCGCTGTTTACGGTGTATACATGGCGATCAAACTGGGGGCGCTGGTTTTATCGGCGGTGCTCTTCTATTTCGGTACGGGTTTCGCGCCGGTCCCGGCGTTGACCTGGTTGGCTCCGCTGCCGGTGCTGCTGCTGGCGCCGCGGGCGAGCGGGAAGGCGACCTTCACCGTCGCGTTCCTGGCGTACCTGCTGGGGCTGACGAACCAGGTGAACTTCTTCCTGCGCACCCCCTCGGTCCCGTTGCCGATCGGGATCGGCATCATCGTCGGCTCCTCGCTGCTGTTCGGGCTGGTGGTCTGGCTCTTCCGTGCGCTCGGCCGGCGCGGGCTGCTGCTGCTCGCCGCCTGCGCTCCCCCCGCGCTGTGGGTGTCGCTCATGTACCTGACCGTGCTGACCAACCCCACCGGCATCATCTGGCCGCTCGCCACATCGGTGGCCGGCGTGCCGGCCGTCACCCAGATCGCCTCGGTGACGGGCGCCTGGGGAGTCGAGTTCACGGTGCTGCTGGCTCCGACCGCACTGGCGGCGGTGCTGTGGCCGGGGGCGGCCGTGGGGGCGCGGCTGCGTACCGGCGTGGTGGGGGCGGCCGTGTGCCTGCTCGCGATCGCCTTCGGGGCCGTGCGGCTGGCCGGCGCGGATTCGACCGGCTGGCGGGGAGTGGCGGTGATATCGGCCAGCCGATACCAGTGGGCGCCCGACGCGGCGAAGCCGGACACGCAGGCGCTGGTCCGGGAGTACGTGAAGGAGATCGCCGGGCTGCCCGCCGGGATCGCCACGGTGGTGCTGCCCGAGGGCACGCTGGGCACCGACGAGGCGAGCCTGGAGCGGGCGCTCGCGCCGCTGCGCGAGGTCGCCCGCGATCGGGGCGTCGACGTGGTGATCGGGGTCGTCCACACGACCCCGGAGATCAAGTACAACTACTCGGTGGGCCTCCCGGCAGACGGTTCCGCGCCGCTCTACTACACGAAGTGGCACTTCGCGCCCGGGGAGCCGTTCCGGCGCGGCGACAAGCTGGTCTTCGCACGCGACCGCGTCGGCCTGGCCAACTGCATGGACCTCAACTTCCCCGCGCCGATCCGCGACTACGCCAGGGCCGGGTCTCGCCTGATGGCCGTGCCGGCGGCGGACGAGTTCGGCAACGGCTGGCAGCACAGCCGGATGGGGCTGCTGCGCGGGGTGGAGACCGGCGTCTCGGTGGCCTGGGCGGCGCAGTGGGGCACGCCGATGATCTCGGATCCATGGGGCCGGGTGCTCAGCGAGCGGGACACCGAGAGCGCGCGGCAGCCGTTCGTCGCGGCCTTCGCCGACGTGCCCTCGGGTCCAGGACCCACCTTCTACGCCCGTTTCGGCGACTGGTTCGCCTGGCTCTGCCTCGCGCTGGCCGTCGCCGGGCTGGTGGCGCTGCGGTCAGCCCCGCGTGAGCCAGGCCGTGGTGTCGGTGGGGAGGGCGCCGTCCGCCAGCGGGCCGCTGGCCAGGAGGAGCCGTCCCGCGGGTAGCGGCACCGGATCAGGGCTCAGGTTGGTGAGGCAGATCAGGCCCGAGTCGCGGGTGAAGGCCAGGACCTCCCCGCCCAGCGGGAACCAGGTCAGGGTGCCGTCCCCCAGCAGGTCCCGGCGCAGTCCCAGGGCGTCGCGGTAGAGGTTGAGCATCGAGCCCAGGTCCGTGCGCTGCGCGTCGGCCGTCAGCTTGCGCCAGCTCTCCGGCTGCGGCAACCACGGCGTGCCGGCGCCGAAGCCGAACGGGGGCTCGTCGCCCGACCACGGCAGCGGGATGCGACAGCCGTCGCGGCCCGGGTTCGTGCCGCCCGATCTGGCGTACATCGGGTCCTGGCGGAGCTCGTCCGGGAGGTCCTCCACCTCGGGGAGGCCCAGTTCCTCGCCCTGGTAGACGTACACCGAGCCGGGGAGCGCCATGGCGAGCAGGGCCGCCGCCCTGGCCCTGCGGTAGCCGAGCTCCAGGTCGGACGGCGTGCCGTGGAGGCGGCCTCCGTGCGCGAACGTCGTGTCGGCACGGCCGTACCGGGTGACCGGGCGCGTCACGTCGTGGTTCGACAGGACCCACGTCGGCGGGGCGCCGATGGGGGTGTGGGTGGCGAGGGTCAGGTCGATGACCCTGCGCAGCTCGGCCGGGTCCCACGGGCAGGACAGGAAGTCGAAGTTGAAGGCCGTGTGGAGCTCGTCGGGGCGGAGGTAACGCGCGAAACGCTCCTGATCGGGGAGCCAGACCTCCCCGATCAGGACGCGCTCGCCGTACTCGTCGGCCACCTCGCGCCACCGGCGGTAGACGTCGTGGACCTCGTCGAGGTCTTCGTACTTCGTGTCCGACTTGATCAGCAGGGCCGCGGAGTCGATCCGTACGCCGTCCACGCCCCGGTCGAACCAGAAGCGCAGCACGTCCTCGAACTCCTGGTGCACCTCCGGATTGCCCCAGTTGAAATCCGGTTGCTCCGGAGCGAACAGGTGCAGGTACCACTGCCCGTCGGGCACCTGGGTCCAGGCGGGGCCGCCGAAGATCGACTGCCAGTCGTTGAGCGGCTCGTCGGCGAACCAGAAGCGGTCCCTGGCGGCGTGGTTCGCCAGCGCCTCCTTGAACCAGGCGCTCTGCGTGGAGCTGTGGTTCGGCACCACGTCGATGATGACCCTGATGCCGAGCTCGTGCGCCTCCCCGATGAACCGCTCCGCCTCAGAGAGCGTGCCGAAGACCGGCTCGATGCCGCGGTAGTCGGCCACGTCGTAGCCGCCGTCGGCCATCGGCGACGGATACCACGGGTTCAGCCAGATGGCGTCGATCCCGAGCTCCTTCAGGTACGGCAGGCGGGAGCGCAGACCGGCGAGGTCGCCCACCCCGTCACCGTTCCCGTCGGCGAAGCTGCGCAGGTAGACCTGGTAGATCGCGGCCCCCCGCCACCACGTTTGCGACATGCGCTTATCCCTTGATGCTTCCGGCGGTGAGCCCCGCCATGATGTGACGTTGGAAGATGAAGAACACGATGATCATGGGGATGCCGGCGATGACCAGGCCGCCCATGACCTGGTTCTGGGTCACCGCTCCCGCCGTCTGCGACAGGCCCACGCTGATCGTCATCTTGTCGCTGTCGGTCATGACCAGCAGCGGCAGGACGAAGTCCTTGAACGCGGTGACGATCGTGAAGATGGAGACCACGCCCAGGATCGGCCTGGAGACCGGCAGCACGACCGACCACAGCACCCTCAGCGGTCCCGCGCCGTCGATCTGCGCCGCCTCGATCAGCTCCCGCGGTATGGAGTCGAAGAACCGCTTGAGCAGGAAGATGTTGAAGCCGTTCGCCGCCGCCGGGAACCACAGGCCCCAGGCGTTGTTGAGCAGCCCCAGGTCCACGATCGTGACGTAGAGCGGGATGAGGATGACCATCGGCGGGATCATCAGCGTGGCCAGCATCGCGCCGAGGATCACGTTGCCGAACATCGGGCGCAGCTTCGACAGCGCGTACGCCGCCGTGACGTCCACCGCCATGGAGAACAACCAGGCGCCCAACGCGTAGTAGGCGGTGTTCGCCAGCAGCGTGCCGATGTCGAACAGGTCCCACGCCTCGAAGAACGCCTCCAGCGTGGGATCGGCCGGGACGAGGGTCGGCGGCATCTGGGCGATCTCGTCCGGCGTCTTCATGGCGCCGGTGACCATCCAGTAGAGCGGGAAGACGAAGGCCAGGGTGAAGGTCACGATGACCGCGACGAGCACGAGCCAGTAGATCCGCCTGCCCCATCTGCTGTTGAGCTGGTGCGGCGAGACGATCGTACGGAACTGCGCCTGGATCGGTTTCGGCGGTCGCTTCCGCTCCCGCCGCCGCCCGGCAGCGGCTCGGGCGATCATGCCTTGTCCTCACGGGTCGTCCTGAGCTGGAAGGCCGCGAAGAGGAGGAGCGCGAGCATGAGCAGCATGCCGAGCGCGCCCGCCTGGCCGTAGTTCATCTGCGAGAAGGCGAACTGGTACATCAGGTACGCGACGGAGACCGTGGCGTTCTCCGGGCCGCCGCCGGTCAGCATGTACGGCTCGATGAACA
The DNA here is from genome assembly GCF_044466425.1 of Nonomuraea sp. NPDC049400. Classification (NCBI taxonomy): domain Bacteria; kingdom Bacillati; phylum Actinomycetota; class Actinomycetes; order Streptosporangiales; family Streptosporangiaceae; genus Nonomuraea; species Nonomuraea sp. NPDC049400. Next base: position 20,849 of record NZ_JBITMP010000031.1, on the reverse strand, counting down.
CCTGCATGGTCGCCACGATCTGCAGCATCAGCATGAGCAGCAGGATCAGCCGGGTCTGCGGGATCGTGACGTGCCTGATCCGCTTGAGGATCCCGGCCCCGTCGAGCTCGGCGGCCTCGTACAGCTCGGGCGGGATGTTCTGCAGCGCCGCCAGGTAGATGAGCGTCGCGCTGCCCATGTTCATCCAGGTCGAGACGAGGACGAGGGAGATCAGGGCGGTCGACGACGAGTCCAGCCAGGCCAGCGGCGGCAGGTGGAGGAAGTCCAGGACCTGGTTGAACAGCCCGGGCCCCGGGTCGTAGAACCACCTGAACAGCAGCACCGCGACGATCGGCGGCAGCATGACCGGCAGGTAGACCACGAACCGCAGGTAGGCCCGGGCGTGCCGCAGCTCGTTGAGCACGAGCGCGACGACGAACGGCACGGCATAGCCGCACAGCAGCGCGAGCAGCGTGAACTCCACGGTGTTCAGCCAGGCCTCGCCGAAGGCCGGATCCTGGACGGCAGCCTTGAAGTTGTCCAGCCCCACCCAGGTGGGCGGGTTGATCAGGTCGGTCTTCTGGAAGCTCAGAATGAACTCCCTGACCATCGGATACCAGGCGAACACCGTGAAGCAGAACAGCGCCGCGCAGAGGAACCCGTAGGCCGTCAGATTGCGCCTCAAGATCCCCATAAGGTCAGCCCTTGGCCGCCAGCATGGAGTTGGCCTTGGTCTCGGCGTCGGCCAGGAGCTGGTCGATGCTCGCGTCCTTGCGGCTCAGCACGCCCGACATGACCACGTCGAGGATGGCGTACAGCTCCTGCGCGTGGACCGGCTCGGCCTTCGGCGGGATGGCGGCGGCAGCCTGGACGTACGGCTCGTAGTTCTGGACCGGCAACGAGGCGTTCTTCACCCGGTCGGCCCGGATGGCCTTGCCGGTGGCCGAGTCGCCGTAGACGTCGTTGTCGGGCACGCCGACCGGGTTGCCGTTGGCCTTGCCGCGGGCGAAGTCGAAGCGGCCCTTGCCGACGGTGTTGAAGCGGAAGCCGACCCACTCCAGTCCCGCCCTGGCCTCCTCAGGAGTGGCCTTCGGGTTGATCATGAACGCTTCGCCGCCGCTCAGCGACGCCCTGGCCTCGGGGAAGCCGGTGATGCCGTAGTCGGCGACGTTGCCCTTGAACTTGTTGACCACGTCGGTGACCACGTCGGGCGCGCCCAGCATCATGCCGACCTTGCCGCTGCCCATCGCCATCATCAGCGACTCCCAGCCGACCAGGAGCTTGTTGCCCATGCTGTTGTCCACCCAGCGCATGTCGTGCAGGTTCTGCAGCACGGCCTTGCCCTCGGGCGAGTTGAACGCGGCCTTCTTGTTGTCGGGGGTCAGGATGGCGCCGCCGCGGCCGTAGATGGCCTGGGTGAAGTGCCAGCCGCCGGTGTTGCCGCCGGAGTACTCGCCGTAGCCGACGTAGCCGGGGCCGAGCGCGGCGATCTTCCTGGCCGCCTCGCGGACCTCGGCCCACGTCTTGGGCGGGGTGTTCGGGTCGAGGCCGGCCTTGGTGAACAGGGCGCGGTTGTAGACCAGGCCGACGCTGTAGTGGACGTTCGGCACGCCGTACACCTTGCCGTCCCTGGTGACCAGCTCGCGGACGTCGGAGCGCAGGTCGTTCCAGTTCTTGACGGCGCCGGTGTACTGCGTGACGTCGAGCGCCTGGCCCTGGCCGATGACGTCGTCGTAGTTCGTCACGGGCACCACGAAGACGGTCTCCATCTGGCCGCCGGCCAGCTTGGGGCCGAACGTCTTGGGGTCGAAGCACGGCTGCTGGTCCGTACTCTTGACCGTCACGCCGGGGTGCGCCTTCATGAACGCGGCCACGTCGTCGTCCCAGGCCTGCCGCTCCTTCGGCGCGGACTTGGCGGGCTGGCACGCCACCGTGATCGTCACGGCCTTGGCGCCACCCGCCGTCGGGGCGGCGGGCTCGCCGGAGCCACAGGCTGTGGCCGAGATGCCGAGCACGGATACGAGCAAGAGTCCGGTGGATCTCCGCATGGTCTGACCCTTCTGATGCGAGGTGCCCACACCATAGGATCGCGGACCAGAGCGCGCAATATTTCGACTAGCTATTGCAAGATAACGACTGGATCACGTCCGCGCGCGGGCGGTGGAGGCGCGCACCACGAGTTCCGGCTCGAACAGGAGCTCGTCGGCCGGCACCACCGCCTTGTCGATCTGCGCGACCAGCAGGTCCACGGCGGCGCGGCCCATGGCGTCGATGGGCTGGCGGACGGTGGTCAGCGGGGGCTCTGTGCAGTTCATCAGGGCCGAGTCGTCGAAGCCGATGACCGAGAGGTCCCCGGGCACTGAGAGCCCCGCGCGGCGGGCCGCCCGCACGGTGCCGAGCGCGAGCAGGTCGCTGGCGCCGATCACGCCGGTCACGCCGCGCCTGACCAGCCGGGCGGCGGCCGCGTGCCCGCCCTCCAGCGAGAACATCGTGTGCTCGACCAGCGTGGGGTCGCCGCCCTCCGCCTGGAACGTCTCCAGCTTGCGCCGCGACGGCATGTGGTCCTTGGGCCCGAGCACCATGCCGACCCGCTCGTGGCCGAGCGCGCGCAGGTGGGCCAGCGCGATCTCGGCGGCCACCGCGTCGTCGCACGAGACCTGCGGGAAGTCGAGGTGCCGGACGGCCGCGTTCACCAGCACGGTGGGCAGCTTGCGCTCATGCAGCAGCTCGTAGTGCCCGTGCGAGGCGTCGGCCTGGGCGTAGAGGCCGCCGGCGAAGACCACGCCGCTGACCTGTTGCTGGAGCAGCAGGTCCACGTAGTCCGCCTCGGAGACGCCCCCGACCGTGCGCGTGCACAGCACCGAGGTGAACCCCTGCTGGGCCAGCGCCCCGCCGACCACTTCCGCGAAGGCGGGGAAGATCGGATTCTGCAGCTCGGGGAGCACGAGGCCGACCAGCCTGGCCCGGTCGCCGCGCAGCTGGGTCGGGCGTTCGTAGCCGAGCACGTCGAGGGCGGTCAGCACGGCCTCGCGGGTCGCGTCGGACACCCCGGGCTTGCCGTTGAGCACACGGCTCACGGTCGCCTCGCTCACCCCGACCTTCTTGGCCACCTCTGCGAGTCGTCGCGTCATGCGCAAACTATACGACCTTCGACGCAAACGCTTGCAACGGCTTACGTGGACAGGACGTCGGCCCTTGCAGCTTCTCCATGACGGTCTTCCTGCTCTCGGCCCCTTCCTGACCAGCGAAGAGATGCCGCAGCCCACATATCTCGGTCAGTCAAATGCTTGCGAAATATAGTCGAAATATTGCGGCTATCTGCTCGCCATCCTATGGTTCGGCCATCCGCCTTACCCTGAAGGGCCACCCCCATGAGAGCACTGTTAGCCGCCCTTGCGTTACTGATCGGACTCCTGGCCGCACCCGCGTACGCGGCGGCCGACACCAACCTCGCGGCCGGCAGGCCCGCCACCGCGAGCAGCTTCACCGACGTCTACACCGCCGCCAACGTCACCGACGGCAACCAGGCCACCTACTGGGAGTCGGCCAACAACGCCCTGCCCCAATGGGTCCAGGTCGATCTCGGCGCCGCCGCGAGCATCACCAAGCTCGTGCTCAAGCTCCCCTCCGGCTGGCCCGGCCGCACCCAGACGCTGACCGTCCAGGGCAGCACGAACGGCTCAGGCTTCAGCACGATCGCCGCCTCGGCGGCCTACACGTTCAACCCGGCCGCGACGATCACCTTCGCCGCCACGACCGCCCGTTACGTCCGGCTGCAGATCACCGCGAACACCGGCTGGCCGGCGGGCCAGATCTCCGAGTTCGAGGTCTGGGGCGGCACGACCGGGAATCCGGGCGCCAACCTGGCCCTCGGCAAGCCGATCACCGGGTCCTCACACACCCACACGTACGTGGCCGCCAACGCCAACGACGACAACCTCCAGACCTACTGGGAAGGCGCCGCCTATCCCGGCACCCTCACCGTGCAGCTCGGCGGCAACGCCGACCTGACCTCGATCACGCTCAAGCTCAACCCCGACCCCGCCTGGGCCAGGCGCACCCAGGCCATCCAGGTCCTCGGCCGCGAGCAGAGCGCCACGGGCTTCACCAACCTCGTCTCCTCGGCCACGTACACCTTCGACCCGGCCACGGGGAACTCGGTGACCATCCCGGTGACCGCCAAGGTCGCCGACGTCCGGCTGCAGATCACCGCCAACTCCGGCGCGCCGGGCGGGCAGGTGGCCGAGTTCCAGGTCTTCGGCACCCCGTCCGCCAACCCCGACCTGACCGCGAGCAGCCTCACGTCGAGCCCGGTCGCGCCGGTCGAGACCGACGCGGTCACCCTCTCCGCCACGGTCAGGAACGCCGGGACCGCGGGCTCGGCCGCCACCTCCGTGAACTTCTACGCGGGCACCACCAAGGTCGGCAGCGCCGGCGTGGGTGCGCTGGCCGCAGGGGCGTCGACCACCGTGTCCGCAGATATCGGGACCAGGGATGCCGGGACGTACCAGCTCTCCGCCAAGGTGGATGAGGACAACAAGGTCATCGAGCTGAACGAGGCCAACAACACCGCCACCGGCACGCTGACCGTGAAGCCGGTCGACACGGCCGACCTGGTCGCCTCCCCCGTCGCCTGGACGCCCGGCAACCCCGCCGCGGGCAACCCGGTGACGTTCTCCGTGGCGATCAAGAACCAGGGCACAGTGGCCGCCAGCGGCGGCTCCCACGGCATCACGCTCATTGTCACGAACGACTCCGGCACCGTCGTCAAGACCCTGACCGGCTCGACCAGCGGCGCCATCGCGCCGGGCGCCACCACGAGCCCGGTCAGCCTCGGCACCTGGACGGCCGCCAACGGCAGGTACACGGTCAAGACCGTGCTCGCCGACGACCCCGACGAGCTGCCGGTCAAGCGCGCCAACAACACCAGCGAGTTGCCGCTCTTCGTCGGCCGCGGCGCGAACATGCCGTACGACACGTACGAGGCCGAGGACGCCGTGATCGGCGGCGGCGCGGCCCGCGTCGGCCCGAGCAGGGACATCGGCACGCTCGCCGGCGAGGCCTCGGGGCGGCGCGCGGTGACGCTCGACCAGACCGGCGCGTACGTCGAGTTCACCACCAGGGCGGACACGAACACCCTGGTCACCCGCTTCTCGATGCCCGACGCCCCGGGCGGCGGCGGTCTCGACTCGACGCTGAACGTCTACGTCGACGGCGCCTTCCGCAAGGCGATCAACCTGACCTCCCGCTACGCCTGGCTCTACGGCGCCGAGGCCAGTCCGAACAACTCGCCCGGCTCGGGCCCGCCCAGGCACATCTACGACGAGGCGAGCCTGCTGCTCGGCACCACCGTGCCGAAGGGAAGCAAGATCAGGCTGCAGAAGGACGCGGCCAACGGCCAGACGTACGCGATCGACTTCGTGGACTTCGAGCAGGCGACCCCGGTCACCAACCCGGACCCGGCGAAGTACGCCGTACCGACCGGCTTCACCCACCAGGACGTGCAGAACGCCCTCGACAAGGCCCGGACGGACGCCGGCTTGGCCGGCGTCTACCTGCCCCAGGGCGACTACCAGACGTCCGGCAAGTTCCAGGTGTACGGCAAGCCCGTCAAGATCGTCGGCGCCGGCCCCTGGTTCACCAGGTTCCACTCCCCCAGTGGGCAGGAGAACACCGACGTGGGCTTCCGCACGGAGGCCTCCGCCAACGGCTCGACGTTCGCGAACTTCGCCTACCTCGGCAACTACACCTCGCGCATCGACGGCCCCGGCAAGGTGTTCGACTTCTCGAACGTGGCGAACATGACGATCGACAACATCTGGGCCGAGCACCAGATGTGCCTGTACTGGGGCTCCAACACGGACAACATCACGATCAAGAACTCGCGGATCCGTGACCTGTTCGCCGACGGCCTGAACATGACCAACGGCAGCACCGGCAACCACGTCACCAACGTCGAGGCCAGATCCACCGGCGACGACAGCTTCGCGCTGTTCTCGGCCACCGACAACAACCCCGGCGAGCAGACCGGCAACGTCTACGAGAACCTGACCTCGCTGCTCACCTGGCGGGCCGCGGGCGTGGCCGTGTACGGCGGCTACGACAACACCTTCAGGAACATCTACGTCGCGGACACGCTGACCTACTCGGGCGTCACGATCAGCTCGCTGGACTTCGGGTACCCGATGCACGGGTTCGGCGCGAGCCCGCCCACCACCTTCGACAACATCTCGCTGGTCAGGGCCGGCGGGCACTTCTGGGGACAGCAGACGTTCCCGGCGATGTGGCTCTACTCGGCCTCGAAGGTCTTCCAGGGCATCCGCGTCAGCAACCTGGACATCGTGGACCCGACCTACCACGGGATCATGTTCCAGACCGACTACGTGGGTGGTCAGGCGCAGAACCCCGTCAAGGACACGGTCATGACGAACGTGTCGATCAGCGGGGCACAGCGGAGCGGCGACGCGTTCGACGCCAAGTCGGGCTTCGGCATCTGGGTCAACGAACTGCCGGAGCCGGGCGAGGGCCCGGCCGTCGGATCGGCCACGATCAACAACCTGAGGTTCAGCAACAACTACCAGAACGTCAAGAACACGACCTCGACCTTCACCCTGACCACCGACTAGAGATCTGACCTGGTGGGCAACCCCTGCCAGTCACTGACGCTGGTCACCGCGGCGGCGCTCAGCTGCGCCCCGCGGTGCAGGCGTTCCTGGGGGATGAGGCCGTCGAGGGCGGCGCTGATGTAGCCGGCCGCGAACGCCTCCCCCGCGCCCGCCGTGTCCACGATGGGGACCTGCCAGCCGGGCACGTCGTACCGCATCCTGTCGGCGCGCACGCTCGCGCCCTTCGCGCCGCGGTCCACCACGACCTCCCGCTCCGGCGTGAGCGCGGGCTTGACCAGGTCGAGCTCGTCCTGGCGGAGGAAGAGCAGGTGCGAGGCGCAGGCCAGCTCGCCGAGCACCTCCTCGGCCTCGCGTACCGACGGCCACAGCTCGGGGACGTACTCGACGGAGAAGGAGATCATCACCTCGGCGTTCCTCGCGGCGCTCACGGCGGTGCGCACCGCGTCGAGCGCGTCCCTGCCGAGACCGGCAGTGAGGCCGGTGACGTGCAGCATCTTCGACGCGGCGATCCGGTCGATGGGCACGTTGCCCGGAGTGAGCCGCGAGCCCGCCGAGCCGGCGCGGTACTGCGTCACTCTCTGTTCACGGCCGACGCGGATCTCCCTGAGGATCAGCCCGGTACGCAGCCCTTCGGAGACGCGCATGTCCGCGACGTCCACGTCCTCGCCCTTGAGCGCGGTGAGCACCCTCGCGCCCAGCTCGTCATCGCCCACCTTGCCCAGGTACGCGGACCGGTGCCCGAGTCTGGCCAGCGCGATGGCGAGGGTGAACTCCGGTCCGCACACGTCCAGCCGGGCCTCGCTCTCGTGGCGGACCCTTCCGCTGGAGACGACGCCCAGAGGCTCGCCGAGCGTGTAGACGTCGGTCATGCGCCAGACTGTACTTGGTCACGTAGATCTGGGCGATTTTTCACGCATAACCCCTGGATAAAGGCTTGATCAAATTTTTTCTCCAACTTTAGCCAACTTTTCCCCCATCTCATGGCTCAAAGTAGTAAAGGGGTCGGCCGCCCCGAGCCGGCTCCGAGTCAATACGGGGAGAGGAATCAGCACCCTCATGAGAAAGATCGCACTTGGTATCGTCTCCGCTCTTGTGGGCGGGGCCATGTTGGTGTCCGGCGCGGGCGCTGCCTCGGCGGCCACCAAGACCGACACCCAGCTCAAGATCCGCGACATCTCGCCGAACCCGGTCGTGGTCAAGGCCGGAGCCGAGACGACCGCCTACTTCGACATCGGGGCCAGCTCCGACGTCAAGAAGGTCGAGCTCAGCGTGGCGCCCGAGGGCGTACGCGCGCTGCGCGCCAAGGACGTCAAGGACCTCGAGGGCTGGCGCTTCGCCGTCGGCTTCACCGAGGGCGACGCCCACGGCAAGTGGAGCGCCACCGCCGTGGCCTTCGACAGCGCCGGCAAGGAGATCGCCAAGGACACGGCGTTCTTCTCGGTCGAGCTCGAGAAGGGCAAGGCCGACACGCGCATCACGCGCTTCAGCGCCGACCCGTACAAGGTCCGCAAGGGCAAGTCGATCTACTTCTCCGGCCGTCTCCAGGTGGATGACGAAGGCTGGGAAGGCGTCCGCGGCGAGAAGGTGAACATCTACTTCCGCGCCAACGGCTCCACCGGCTGGAAGTGGGTCGCCTCCGACTGGACCGGTTGGGGCGGCAAGTTCAGCACCAAGGCGAAGGCGTACCGCAGCGGCACGTTCCGTGCCGTGTACGCCGGCGACGACGAGCTCGAGAGCGCCACGAGCCGCACGGACTACGTGCGGGTCTACGGCCCCTGGTGGCGTCGCTAGTCCATGACACCGCAGGCCCGGTCCCCTCAACGGGGGCCGGGCCTCCGGCTTTTCGGGCTCCTTTACCGGCGCGCAGGTTTAGCGATCTCCCATCCCGCGCATGGACAGTCGCATTGCGTTGATCGACCCCCGAAGGAGCCTCGCATGCCGCATCCCCTCATCGCCCTCGTCCTCAGCATGACGAGCACGCTGGGAGCGGCCCCCTCATCAGAGCTGTCCGTACGCTACGAGCAGCCGGACTCGCCCCGCGCCGAGCAGGCCAGGAAGCTCCTCAAGGACAGCGGCGCGCTGGAGACCGGGATCCGGTTGCCCGCGCCGATCAAGGTGGTCGCGCGTGACTGCGACTCGGCGGAGGCCACCTGGGACCACGACGAGCGCCGGATCACCATCTGCTACCAGGTGGTCGACAAGGCGCGGCAAGTGCTGGACGGCATCTCCGAGACCGAGGAGGCCGACGCCGGCACCAGGTCCGCCCGCGTGGACGCCGCGCTGTCCGTGCTCTTCCACCAGCAGCTCGGCCACGCCCTGACCACGCTCAACGGCCTGCCCGACAGCGACGCGCAGGCCGACCAGTTCGCGGCGCTGACGCTTCCCGTCGACGCCTCCAAGCGCGTGGTGGCCGCCGCCGAGGCCCGCCACCTGCTCGCCGGCCACACGGGCATCGACGGGCTGTCCGGGACGGCCGAGTCCGCCACGTTCTCCTGCCTGCTGTACGGCGCCGACCCCGGCAAGTACCGCCGCATCGCCCAGGGCGGCTGGGTTCCGCCCGAGCGGGTGCCTTCGTGCGCGGACGAGCACAACCGGGTCAGGTCCGCCATCGGCTCCATGGCTGTGAAAGCAGACACATAGCGGGTAGCGTCCGGATATGGCCGACGACCTGCTCAAAGACTTCAACCCGTTCGACATCTTCGACGCGGAGGCGGCGCGGCTCGACCGGTTCTTCAGCGGGCTCGACGAGGCCGGCTGGCAGCGGCCGTCCCGGTGCGAGGGCTGGTCGGTACGTGATGTGCTGGGGCACCTGGCGGGCGAGGAGCTCTACAACCACGCCTGCCTCGACGGGACCGTGCAGGACCTGCTGACCCGGCTCTCCAAGGCCGGCGTGTCCGGGTTCAACGACTTCAACGAGTGGTCGGTGCGGCAGCGGCGCGGCATGCCCGTGGCAGACGTGCTGGAGGAGTGGCGGGCCGACAACGGCGGGACGCGGCGGCGCATGCGGGAGTTCGGCCCCGACGCGCTGCTCGACACGATGGCCGGGCCTTATCCGTGCGGCCTGCAGGCCTTCCACTACGACTCCGAGTACGCCACCCACGCCGACGACGTCGGCGCGCCCGTCTCCGACTCCGAGGCCGACGACAGGACGTTGTGGCGGGTGGCCGTGGCGCGGTTCGTGCTGCGGGAGCAGGAGGCCAAGGTGCAGGTGGAGCAGACGGCCGACGAGATCTGGGCGGCCGTGGACGGGGTCACCGCCTCGCTGTCGTACCCCGAGTTCGTGGAGGCCGCGGTGGGGCGCCTGCCCGCCTCGCACGGGATCGACCCGCGCATCGTCGCGGCCCTGAGGTGCCTGGCGTAAGTGCCCGGAGAGGAGATCGATCATGTGGCTGCGTAACCGGGCGGGCACGGAGCCACTGACCGCGCGCAGCCCGATCGGCGCCCGGCGCATCCTGTCGCTGGTGGCGCTCGTGCTGGGCGTCGCAGCGGCGGTGTTCTTCGCCCTGCGCGCCCAGAGCACGGGGGCGGAGGTCTGGCGCTGGGAGGCCGCGATCGCCGCCGCGGTGGCCGTCGTCGCCGCCATCGACCTGGCGGTGCTGCGACGCCGGCAACGCGGCTCAGGTGGTCAGCACGGCCAGCAGTAGCAGCACGATCAGCAGTGCGCCCACCGTGAAGATCATCCAGACGTGCGCCAACGCCCACATGCGCAGGCGATCACCGTACGCCTGAGGGAAGATGTTCCCGTCGGACTCGATCTTGTTGATTGCCGCGACGCGCTTGGCCAGCTCGGGGTCCTCTCGCTCAAGGGCCTGCTCGATCTCAGCGAGAATGCGGCGTTCCTTTCCAGAGAGACTCATCGCCATCACCACTGCTCCGACGCCGGTGACCCCCTTTTACCCACCAGTAGCGCAGGCATGCCCGCTTCTTCCAGGTCGGCTTCACTTCCTCCCAAAACGCTGGTTGAAGCGCTCGACGCGGCCCGCGGAGTCGAGAATGCGGCCACGCCCGGTGTAGAAGGGGTGGCTGGCGGACGACACGTCCACGTCGACGACGGGGTACGTCCGGCCGTCCGCCCACTCGACGGTCTGGTTGCTGGTCAGTGTCGAGCGGGTGAGGAAGGCGAACCCGACGCTGGGGTCGCGAAAGACGACGGGACGGTACGCGGGGTGCAGGTTCTTCTTCATGCCCCGCTCAAACCGCATGACAACGGTTTTCATTCCCGCGCTTCAGGGTCGAGCCCGAGCACCGTGCGCCCGCCGTCCACGGGCACGGTGACGCCGTTGACGAACGCGGCCTCGTCCGAGAGGAGGTGCGCCACGACGGAGGCCACCTCGGCGGGGGTGGCGACCCGGCCCAGGGGGTGCAGCCTGGCCAGCTGCTCTTCGACGGCCTGCCGCCCTTCGGGGGTCTGGGAGGCCAGGAACGCCTCGTACCGCTCCGTGGCCACCGAACCGGGGGCCACGGCGTTGACCCTGATGCCGCGCCTGCCGTACTCCACGGCAAGCGACCTCGTCAGGCCCTCGGTGGCGGCCTTGGCGGTCGCGTACGGGAGGCTGCCGGGCACCGGCTTGGCGGCCTGGTGCGAGGTGATGTTGACGATGGCGCCGGGCGTGCCGGCCGCGAGGAAGTGGCGCACGGCGGTGGCGCAGCCCACGACGGCGAGGTCGAGGTTCGCCGCGATCAGGGCCCTGACCTCGGAGATCGGGGAGGAATGCACGGAGGCGTCCCGGAACACGGCCGCGTTGTTGACCCAGCCGCGCAGGGTGCCCGACTCCTGGGCCAGGTCGGCGGCCCAGGCGGCGACCTCCTCGTCGGCCGCGTCGCCGATCACGGGGACCACCCTGGGGCCGGCCCAGGAGAGCGCGCCGGGGTCGCGTTCGACGGCCACCACGGTGTCCTTCTCGCCGAGCAGCCGCTCTACCACGGCCTTTCCAATTCCACGTCCGCCGCCGGTAACCACGTAGGAAAAGCTCATGACTCGACGTTATTCCAATTTCACGTTCTGTCGTTCTCTGCCGAGTGAAGTGACTTTTATCACCGTATTTCCCCTCGATGAACGGGAACCATTCTCTGCGTGATCGACGCCGCCGGATCGAAGTCCCAGGTATGGATGATCGGCGCGCTCTCCATCACGCAGACCGCCGGTTACGGTGTGCTTTATTACGCGTTCTCTGTGTTCATCCCGCCGATGTCCCGCGAGCTGCACGCCGGGGTCGCACAGCTCACGGGGGCGATCACGCTGGCCGTGCTGGTGTCGGGGGTGGTGGCGCCGGTCATCGGGCGCTGGCTGGACCGGCACGGCGGGCGCGGGCTGATGACGGTGGGCTCGGTGCTGGGCGGGCTGGCGGTGCTGGCCTGGTCCCAGGTGCGGTCAGTGGCGCAGCTGTACCTGGTGTGCGGGGTGCTCGGCGTGGCGTCGGCGATGGTGCTGTACGAGGCGGCGTTCGCGGTGATCGTGGCCTGGTTCGACGCGACCAGGCGGGCGCGGGCGTTACTGGCGGTGACCGTCGTGGCGGGGTTCGCCTCCACCATCTTCCTGCCGCTGACGGGCCTTCTCGTCGATCTGTACGGGTGGCGGCAGGCGCTGGTCATCCTGGCCGTCGGATACGCGCTGACCTCCGGGCCGCTGCACGCGCTGGCCGTGCGGAGCCGGGCTGCGCCGCCGCACGCCGATCGGCGCGAGATCGTCGGGACGGCGCTGCGCGAGCGGCCCTTCTGGCTGCTGGCGGCGGCTTTCCTGACCCAGACGGGCGCGGTGTCGGTCATGGGGGTGCTGCTGGTCACGTACCTGATCGCCCTCGGACATCCACCCGTGTTCGCGGCCAGTGTGGCGGGGCTGCTCGGAGTGCTGTCGGTGACAGGGCGGCTGGTCACCACGGGGCTGCAAGGACGGTGGTCGGTGGCCTTGATCACGGCTGTCATGTTCGGCCTGCAAGGGCTGGCGGCGGTGCTGCTGCCGCTGGTGGGGCGGAGCGTGGCGGGGGCGGTGGCCTCTGTCGTGCTGTTCGGGCTGGGGTTCGGGGTGGGGACCATCGCCCGGCCCGCGCTGCTGGCCGACCGGTACGGCACGGGGGCGTACGCGTCTCTGAGCGGGGCGCTCGCGCTGCCCGTCACGGTGGCCAAGGCCGTCGCGCCGCTGCTGGCGGCGGGGATCGCCCAGTTCGCCGGGTATCCGGCTGTGATGGGAGCGGTGGCGGCGGCGTGCGCGCTCGGCGCCCTCGCCCTGGTGGCCTACCACCGCGGCATCCGCCCCGGCACCGCTCCCGCCTGATGGGAGCCACCGGGTCGGCTGTTCGGGCAGACTGGTGGGACGCCGCCGGGGCGCTGCGGGCGGGCTCCGATCGCGGCGCTTCCGGGCGCCACGGGCGGGCTCCGATCGCCGTCGGCGGAACTCACCAAACGTTCACCCCCGAACACGTAAGGTAGCCGCATGGATACCCCCACCGAGGTTCTGCACCGCGTGTTCGGCTACGACTCGTTCAGGGCGGGACAGCAGGAGATCATCGACCATGTCGTGGCCGGCGGCGACGCACTCGTCCTCATGCCCACCGGCGGCGGCAAATCGCTCTGCTACCAGATCCCCGCGCTGGTGCGCCGTGGCGTGGGGGTGGTCATCTCGCCCCTGATCGCGCTGATGCAGGACCAGGTCGACGCGTTGCGCGCGCTCGGCGTGCGGGCGGGGTTCCTCAACTCGACGCAGGACTTCGACGAGCGGCAGCTGGTCGAGTCCGAGTTCCTGGCCGGCGAGCTCGACCTGCTCTACCTCGCCCCGGAGCGGCTGCGGGTCGACGCCACGCTGCGGCTGCTGGCCAAGGGCGAGATCTCGATGTTCGCCATCGACGAGGCCCACTGCGTGGCGCAGTGGGGTCACGACTTCCGCCCCGACTACCTCGAGCTGTCCACGCTGCGCGAGCGCTGGCCGGAGGTGCCGCGCATCGCGCTGACCGCCACCGCCACCCCGGCCACCCACGCCGAGATCTCCTCCAGGCTAGGCCTCGACCAGGCCCGCCACTTCGTGGCCGGCTTCGACCGGCCCAACATCCACTACCGCATCACGCCCAAGAGCGAGCCCAAGCGGCAGCTGCTGGAGTTCCTGCGCACCGAGCATCCCGGCGACTCCGGCATCGTCTACTGCCTGTCGCGCTCCTCGGTCGAGAAGATCGCCGAGTTCCTGACGGACAACGGCATCGCGGCGGTGCCGTACCACGCGGGTCTCGACGCCCGCACCCGCGCCGCCCACCAGGCCCGCTTCCTGCGGGAAGACGGGCTGATCGTGGTGGCCACGATCGCGTTCGGCATGGGCATCGACAAGCCCGACGTGCGCTTCGTCGCCCACCTCGACCTGCCGAAGTCGGTCGAGGGCTACTACCAGGAGACCGGGCGCGCGGGTCGCGACGGTCTGCCCGCCACCGCGTGGATGGCGTACGGCCTCCAAGACGTCGTGCAGCACCGGCGGATGGCCATGGAGGGCGACGAGGCGCACCGCCGCCGCCAGGTGCTCCATCTCGACGCCATGCTGGCGCTGTGCGAGACCGTGGGCTGCCGCCGGGTGATGCTGCTCGACTACTTCGGGCAGAAGGGCGCCGAGCCGTGCGGAAACTGCGACACCTGCCAGACGCCGCCGGAGTCGTGGGACGGCACGGTCCCCGCCCAGAAGGTGCTGTCGGCCGTGCTGCGGCTGGCGCGCGAGCGGCGGCAGAAGTTCGGGGTGGGACAGGTGGTCGACATCCTGCTCGGCAAGAAGACGGCCAAGGTGCTGCAGCACGGCCACGAGACGCTGTCCGTGTTCGGGGTGGGTGCCGACCTGGGCAACGCGGAGTGGCACGGCGTGGTGCGGCAACTGCTGGCGCAGGGGCTGCTGGCAGTCGAGTCCGACTACGGGGCGCTGGTGCTGACGGACGCCAGCGCGGCGGTGCTGCGAGGGCAGCGCGAGGTGCTGCTGCGCCGCGACACCCTGCGCCCGGTCCGGGCCAAGGCGGCCTCCTCCGCCAAGTCCCAGGCCGTGGTCGAGCTGTCCGCCGAGGCCGCCCCGCTCTTCGAACGGCTCCGTTCGTGGCGCGCGGCCACGGCGAAGGAGCAGGGGGTGCCCGCCTATGTCATCTTCCACGACGCGACGTTGAGGGAGATCGCCACCGTCCGGCCGTCTTCGATCGCCGAGCTGAGCGAGGTCAACGGGGTTGGGGAGAACAAGCTGGCGAAATACGGGGAGCAGCTGCTGGAGGTCCTCCAGGAGGATGCCTGACGGTCACGGCACGTCGGACAGCCCTCCGTGAGGATGCCGGAGGGGCGGGGCGTGGCAAAGGTCCTCACCACGACACCCAGCGGTCGCAGCACGGTGGCAGCCCTCCGCGAGGACGCCGGAGGGGCGGGGCGTGGTGGTGGCGACGGCCGCACGAAGAACGGTCGTCGCCACCACGTTGGTCGGCCTGGTCGCGGCGATCAGCTTCGCCGCCCCGCTGACAACCGGCCGGACGCGTGTCGGGGCTCGTGATGACGAGCGCCCTTGACTTGCCGTACAAGATGATCGTACGGCGTGTGAACGGGAAATGGTGCCCGGGGCTGGGTGTTCTGTCCTTGCGGTTGGGGTTGCCGGGCTGGTCAGGGGCTTGTCGGCCAGTTCGGATCGCGGCCGAGGTAGGCCAGGAGGCGGTCCTCGGCGGGCGCGTGCGGCGGCACGGTCACCCGCGAGGCGAACCTCTGCGGCCGGTCGTCCCCGGTGACGAACAACTGGGCGAGGTCCAGCAACTCCTCGGCCAGCAAGGTTGGGATCGGGCGGTGCTCGCCGCAGGCTCTGGCCACGTCCCAGCCATGCACGGTGATCTCGATCGCGCCCACCGCGGCCACCATCGGGCTCGTCAGGTGGTGGCCGGCCATGGCGACGATCCGGTTGCCGGTCAGGGACGCCGCCCACAGGCCCAGCACCTCGGTGGCTCCGTCCCGGACGAGAAGTGCCGGGTTGCGGCAGGCGGCCCGTGAGATCCCGGCCACCGGCGGAGGGGAGATGCGGCCCGTGGCGGCGTCGTTCAGGGTCTGCAGCGAGTCGGCCATGTGGTCGAGCAGGTGCTGGAGGTTCCAGCCCGCGCAGGGTGTCGCCCGGCAGAGGGCCGCCGTCGTGACGGTGCGCAGGCTGCCCAGCGCGTAGTCGATTGCCCGCTCCAGCAGCGCCACCCCTGCCGCCGGCGCCAATGTCTGCTCGCCCATATCGCCTCCTCGTCAATCAGACCGCGCTCCTCGGGAAAACTCATCGGCCCTGCCATGGGCATGCCGAGAAGGTGGGGCAGGCCGCACGGACGCGGCCGACCGGGGCTCCGTAGCGGGAACCTCCTGCCGGGATCTCGAGTAGAGAGGGCGAGGAGGTTCGATGAATCGGTTGATGGTGGTGCTGCTCTTGCTGGTCGCCGGGTGTTCGGCTGGGGCCCGCGCCCCTGCCCCTGTGGCGACGTCGGCCACCCCAAGCCCCGACATCTCGGTCATCAGCCCGAGCCCGACCGCTACCCGGGCGGCGTGCAACGGGACTTCGGTGATCCTCAGTGCAGGGTTTCCGGAGCTGCGGGGGACGGCTCAGGACGCGGAGTTGTGGGGGCTGCTGTTCGCCCCCGGCCCGCCGCTCGCCAGTCGCGAAGAGATCAAGATCGTGTGGCGGATGACCGGTGAGGGCCCGCTGCGGGTCAGGGCGACGCTTCCCGACGGCACGCCAGCCAGGCTCGCCTGGGGTCCGCAGCCGCACGACGGATCGAGCTGGCGCCGGCCCGGCGAGGAGTGGGGCACGGGGTTCGTGTTCCCGAAGCCCGGCTGCTGGAAGATCGAGCTCAGCCGTACGCGGGGCTCGGGATACGTGTGGCTGTCCGTCAAATAGCCCGGTCTGGTTATCCGTCAAATGGCCCGGTCGATGAAGGCCGTCACGTCGTCGAGCACCTCGTCCTTGTTGGTCTCGTTGAAGACCTCGTGCCTGGCGCCCTCGTAGATCCGCTCGGTCAGGTCCGTCCCCCTGATCGCCTCGATGCCGGGGCGGCTGCCGCTCAGCGGGACGAGCTCGTCGTCGGCCCCGTGCACCCAGAGCGTGGGCAGCGGCCCCAGCGTGCCGCCCTCGGCGATCGTGGCCAGCGTGGTCGCGAACGCCTCCAGGGTGGGGCGCTTGAACGGGCCGTGCCACACCAGCGGGTCGGCGGCGTACGCCTCGCCCACCGAGAGGTCGCGGGAGAGGGTGGCCGGGTCGATGGGGGTGTCCGGTGGCTCCTCGTAGGCCAGCAGGGCCGGGACGACCTCCCATCCGCCGATCACCGGCCCGGACAGCACGAGCGCGGCCAGGCCGTCGCCGTAGCGCTGGGCGTAGCGGGCGGCGATCATGCCGCCCATCGAGTGGCCGATCACCACGACGGGAACGCCGGGATGGTCGGCCCTGGCGCGCTTTTCGACGGTGTGCACGTCCGTGACCACGTCCTCGAAGTCCGCGACGAGCACCCGGTCGCCTGCCGACTTGCCGTGGCCCATGTGGTCGAGGCCGTAGACGGCGGCGCCGTGCCGGACGAGCCGGTCCGCGACGTACTCGTAGCGGCCGATGTGCTCGCCGTATCCGTGGATCAGGACGGCGACGTATCGCGGGCGGTCATGGGGCCATTCGCGGACCGTGTTCGGGCCCTTGGTGCCGGTGAAGGTGTGCTCTCGCGACTCGGCCATGGTCACCGAGGCTACGCTGATCATCGCCGTGGCGTCCACCGGTGCAGCGAGCGCCGCACACCCGCCGTACTTCGCCAGGAGAGGCGTGGCGAGCCGTCGGTCCCGTTCGGGCTTCGTAAGGCTGGGGGTTGCGAGGTCCGAAAACCGCCGACTTCCGGGTGCCCGCCGGTGTTGTAGAAGGTATGGACATCTACACCACGATCGGCAGCCCGCTGGGCGAGATCCTGCTCGCCGGTGACGGCTCGGCGCTGACGCGCGTGTCGTTCGACGTGGGCGTGCCGACCGGCCTGAAGGGGGATCCGGCCGCGTTCGCCGAGGTCGAGCGGCAGTTCGCCGAGTACTTCGCGGGCGAGCGGGTCTCGTTCGACCTGCCGCTCGCCTCCCACGGGACCGCGTTCCAGGAGCGGGTGTGGGCGGAGGTGGCGGCGCTGCCGTACGGGACCACGACGACCTACGGCGCGCTCGCCGCGCGCGTCGGCGCGCCACGTGACCGGATCCGCGCGGTCGGCGCTGCTGTCGGCGCGAACCCGTTGCTCATCGTCCGCCCCTGCCACCGCGTCGTCGGCGCGGACGGCACGCTGACCGGGTACGCGGGCGGCGTCGAGCGCAAGCACGAGTTGCTCACCCTCGAAGGCGCCCTCCAGCCGCGGCTCTGGAGCACGGTCTCATGAACTGGGCGAAGCTGACGGAAGAGGTCAACGCCTACGGGTGCGCGCTCATGCCGCCGCTGCTCACCCCGGAGGAGTGCAAGGAGATCTCCAGCCTGTACGACGAGGCAGCGCTGTTCCGGTCCACCATCGACATGGAGCGGTACCGGTTCGGGGCCGGGCAGTACCGGTACTTCGACCGGCCGTTCCCGCCGCTGGTGGAGAGGCTGCGGGCGGAGCTCTACCCGCGGCTGCTGCCGATCGCCCGCGACTGGGCGAGCAAGCTGGGCCGACCGGCTCCGTGGCCGGACGACTTCGGTGAATGGCTCGACATGTGCCACAGAGCCGGGCAGACGAAGCCGACGCCCATCCTGCTGAGGTACGAGCGGGACGACTGGAACGCGCTGCACCGCGACCTCTACGGCGACCTGGTGTTCCCGTTGCAGGTCGTGATCGGCCTCGACCGGCCGGGCGAGGATTACGCCGGAGGCGAGTTCCTGCTGGTGGAGCAGCGGCCCCGGGCACAGTCGCGGGGCACGGTGACGCTGTTGCCGCAGGGACACGGGCTGATCTTCACCACGCGGGACCGGCCCGTACGGTCGTCGCGGGGCTGGTCGGCCTCCCCCGTGCGGCACGGAGTGAGCACCGTGCGGTCGGGGCTGCGGCATACGCTGGGGCTCGTCTTCCACGACGCCCGCTGACCAGGAAGGGACAGCCGATACGGGAGACAGCGCCCGGCGCGGTGCACGTGCCCGGGTGGCTCACGCCGGACGAGCGGCGCCACCTCGCCCAGGCGTGCCGATCCGGCCGGCCTCCGGCCGCCTCAACATCACGATGCGCGTCACGGGTCCACGATGACGTAGTCGAAGTCGTCGTCGGTGAGCTTGCGTCGCAGGATCTGCAGGACCCGCTGCGGCTTGTCGTCCGGCCCCTGCACGTAGAACGGCTTGCCGTTACGGCCGAACGTGATCGCCGAGTCGCCGTCCCACTTGCCCAGCATGTCGTCGGCCAGCGGCGCGTAGTCCTCGTGCGCCTCGAACCCGAGCGTGCGGGCGTGGTCGATGGACCCGAACACGATGTTCTTGGCCAGCTCGACCGGCGCCTCCTGCCAGCCCGCGTACTCGCCGAAGAAGTACTGGCGGAAGCGCACCAGGTCGCGCTCGTCGAGCACATCGGGGCCGATGGCGTTCTTCAGCCCGAGGCAGTAGACGTCCGCGAGGTAGCCGCAGACCGTCATCTTGTCCCAGGTGTGCCGCCGGGCGACCAGCACGCACACCATGCCGCCCGTGCCCGACTCCGGCGCCTCGTCCACCCACCCGCGGGCGGGGTCGACGATGAGTCCCTCGCTCCAGCCGACGTTGATCCAGCACCCGACCACTTCGGGGTCGACGGCGGGAATCTCCGCCGCGATGGCCCGCACCAGCGGCGCCACCACGGACGGCGACACCTTCAGCGCCCTGGCGATCTCCTTCGGGGAACGGCCCTGAGCACGCAGTTCGCGCACCTGATCCTTCAGCTCCATTCGGGCAGCCTAACCGTGCTAAGGGCACGCATCGAGCCACCACCAGCCGTCGGCGAGCTCAAATCTGGGGCAGATCATCATCCCGAATCCGTCGTACGGACCGCCGGGCGCCCCCGTGAAGTGCGCATAGCCGACGGCATCATCCGGAATCCCCACCCAGTCCGGCACGAAAAGGGCGCCGTCCTCCCAGGTCACCACGGTGCAGGTCGCGGAGACGAAGCAGAGCTCGCCGGGCAGCCGCGCACCGTAGTACTCGTCGGAGTCCAGCCGGCCCTGCCGCGCCAGCTCGGCCACGGCGTCGAACGCGGGCCGCTCCACGTAGAACCGCGCGCGGCTGCGTGCCTCCGGCACGAACACCAGCGTCGCGGGCAACGCCACGCCCAGGACGAAGACCAGGCAGGCGACGCCCACCCGGCCGCGCGCCACCACGATGGCCAACGCCGGTGCGGCGAGGAGGACGTACAGGAGGAAGACAGCGATCAGCGCGAAGGGCGCGAGCAGCCAGAACTCGGAGTACAGCCAGCCCGCGTGCAGGGCCAGGGCGACGAACGCCAAGGACAGCGCGGCCATCCACAGGAGGAAGGCCCAGGAAGGGATCCGCCATTTCACACAATCTGAGGCTAGAGATCACTTGTGCAGACGGTGCCCGCCAAATGTGGAGATCCCGGCAAACTGTCTAGTGGAAAGAGGACCCGCGCGGCTCCTGGCCGGTCAGGCTGCCGATGCAGCGGTAGAAGCGCACGCCCTGCTCGAACTGCGCCTGTGACGGCGGCATGACGTCGGCCTGCCATCTGGCGGACCCGAAGCGCCTGGCCGTGCCGACCCTGCTGGCCAGGAGAATCGCCCGGCTGCAGACCCGCTTCACCGTCGGGTGCTTGGCGAGGTCCTGCTGCACGTACGTGTCGGCGTCGGACGGGATCGGGGCCACCGCGAACGTCTCCCATGAGTGCCTCTCCTCGCACCCGAGCCGTCTGGCCTTCGTGTCGCCCACGATGATGACCAGGCCGCCCCAGCACTCCGACTCCCGCACGCAGGCCGCGTCCGCGCCGCGCACCTTGGCGGCCGGGCAGTTCTCCGTGAAGGTGTCCAGCGCTCCGAACACGGTCTTGGCCGGTTCTTCCTTGGGCTGGGTGGTGGTGGTCGTGGTCGTGGTGCCGGGTGAGGCCTGCTGGGTGCCGTCCTGCTCCTTGATGACGTACGAGTAGACGACCGCGCCGACACCCGCCGAGACGACCAGGGCCAGGGCGGCGACGATCGCGACCAGCGCCTTCGAGGTGCCGTCCCGGGCGGATGGCCGGGTGTCCGGATGAGTCCTTCATATCGCTGCGGGACGCCGGTTCCGGCGTGAAAATGGGGCCTGGTGGCCGTCTGTGACGTCGTGGTTTCTTGGTGCCGGTT
>NZ_JBITMP010000030.1:0-141332 GCF_044466425.1 Nonomuraea sp. NPDC049400 | reverse complement strand
ACGCCCCGAAACCAGGCCTCTACCTGCGACAGCGGTCCTCGTCGAGGAATTGGACCGAGAAATGATCACGAGAAATCAAGCCGTGGATTCAAGCTCAGACCTTGCCGGACCCTCTTCCCGTGCCTGGGGGTCAAGGGGTCGCAGATTCAAATCCTGTCGTCCCGACGGTAAAGCAAGGCCCGTCGTTGGAGAAACTCCAGGAAGAGGGGCCTTTTGCATGATCTCGCTCGGCCGAGTCCGGCGAGCCCACGACGTGCAGCCGGGGACCATGTGGACCGGCCGTTCAAATGAGCGCTGAGCGCGCTGTCCGCCGCCGCGATCGCCGTACGGTCGGGGTGAAGGTAGTGCTGGGTCGCGGCCGCGGACGTAGCGGGCGGTGCACCGGTTGATGACCTCCTGGTCCTGGAACTGGCGAGCGCCTCCCAGCCATAGGCGTCGGCTTTCTTCGCCACGTCGGCACAGATGTCGATCACGGCGTGGGACACGCGCGTGCTCCATCGGGTCACGAGCATCCGTATCCGCCAGTCGTCCACGTGCAGCGGCCGCCACTGGTTGTTGTCGTGGTCGACCTCGACCGCCCTTTCGCCTCTTCTTGCGCTGACGATCGAGGGAAGGTTGTACAAGCGAGGGGCGAGCTCCTCGGCGGTGTTCATGGGAGCTCCCTGAGGGCTTGCCGGACCGCCTGTTTGCCCAGCTGATCCACGAGCGCAACCTGTTCGTTGAGGGTGACCTTCGCGTATCCATCAGCCAGGCCAGCGACCAGGAGGCTCGCGTTGCGGAGTCATAGGCACGGCTCGTCTCATTCCGATTCCGCGCAGCGCGTAGGGCGCCAGGTTCAATGGTGTGCCCGAACGTTGGCAGCCGAGATCGCCGCAGCCCCTGGGCGTTCCCGGCCGCGTATGTGTACCGCAAGCCCGAAGTAATGACCGTGACAAGAACTGCGATTCGGCCGAGGTGTGGACGGCCTGTCGTTTCGTCCTCGCGCATAGCAGATTTCGGGAAAGGCCGGCGAGCGGCGACATATAGCTGCCACCACATGGTCGCCAAGAATCGCCCAGACGCTACCTCCGGCGGTTTTCGTTCTATGACAGCTGCGAAGAATGTGATTAAGCAGGCAGCCCGGACATTGGGCGACAATCAGTGAAGGAGAGAGCAGTGTTCCACCGTTGTCCGGGCATCTCTGTGGCCAGCGCCGCCGGCCTGTCCGCAGCCGTGGTGGTGGCGGCCGCACCCTCGCTGGCCGACACCTGCGCCGAGAGCACCACCTGCCCCACCACGGTGAACTTCACCGTGACCGCGGAGGGGGGACTGGCCGTAACCCTGCCGACCTCCGCCGTGAACCTCGGAACCGGTAACTCGGGCGGCCACATCAGCGGGCGCCTTGGCGAGATCACGGTGTCCGACCAGCGCGCGGCCCTCAACGCCACCTGGACCGCGACCGTGGTCGCCGGGTCGGGCGGCTTCACCACAGGCGCCGGCACTCCCACGGAAACCATCCCCGATGACGAGGTCTACTACTGGTCAGGTCGGGCCACGGCCACCACAGGCACCGGGAACTTCGTGGCAGGCCAGCCCACCGCCGCCGATGGCCAGACGCTGGACATCACGCGTATCTCCTATAGCAAGACGTCCGGCTCCGGCGACAATTCCTGCACCTGGAATCCCACCCTGGAGATCCATGTACCCGACGACGCGGTGGCGGGCACCTATACCGGGACGGTGAACCACTCCGTCACGTAGTCGCACATGTCTCGATCGTTGTTCACTCGCCCCGCCGCCGCGGCCCTGCTCGCGTTCCTGCTGCGCGCCGGACAGCCATGGTCGTGGCGGCCGTCGCCGACACCGGCGCGCGCCCCGCGGGCAGCAAGCGGCCCCATAGCCGATGCCTGTCCACAGCAAGGCGTTCAGGGCCGAGCCAAGTGCGAACGGGCGGTATCGGCCCATAACAGGACGCTGACGGGGCGACGCTAGGATTTGCCGAGGTTGATCGAGCCGAAGACGTCGCCTGCCTGGAGCACGGGGCCGGTGATCCGGGCGTTGCCACTGATCGTGTTCGACACGTCATGCTTGCTCTGAATGAGGCGCGACGTCTCGACGGTCCAGCGGTCGAGCGCCTCCTGGAATGAGGGGTCCGCGGCCGCGTGGGCTGCGATGATTTCTGCGGTTTCCTCTGGGGGCCGGCTTTCCGCACGCTCTATGGCAGAGGTGACGGCGGCGTCATCGCCGAATCGGCGGCGGATGAGCGCGGTCAGGGAGGTCCAGGCATTCTTGCCGACTTCGCCCGCAGCACCGCCGACTATGGCGGATATGACCGCCGCCAGCGTGGGAATGACGCTCGGGTCCATCGTGCCCCTCTCGCAAAGGAGATTTTCTCCAGCGTAGGTCCGGCGTACGGTCGGGAGCGGCGGACCCGGGCCGATTTGCCGATCGGATATGGCTCGACGGCGAGTTTCGCCACTGAAAATCCGGACAGCCAACTCTGAAAGTGGACAAAATAGCTATTGGCTTTCTTGCGACGATCCCGTTAGACGGGAACACTGCTGAATCGTGACGTGCGATGGCGGTCCACGGATGAGGCGGACGCGGTGACTGGTCGTGGCGACGAGGAGGAAGCGAACGCGACCGGGACGCACAACGAGGTGTCCGGGCAGGTCACCGGCGGGGTGGTGCAGGCCAGGGACATCGGGACGGTGCACATAGGTGGCCCGCCCCCGTCGCCCGTGCGCGTTCCCCGGCAATTGCCCGCCATGCCGCGCGACTTCGTCAACAGGACCAGGGAGCTGGCCCTCCTCGACAGCGTTCTGGACGAGGGGCCCGCGGTCGCGGTGATCAGCGGCCTCAAGGGCGTCGGGAAGAGCGCGATCAGCCATCGATGGGCGCACCAGGCGCGGGAACGCTTCCGCGACGGCCAGCTGTACGTCGACTTCAAGGCCCTGCGGCACCGCGGCGGCGCGGAGGTGGGCGGAGTGCTGGCGGGCTTCCTGCGTGCGCTTGGCGTGCACGAGACATGGATCCCGGCCGAGCTGTCGGAGCGGGCGGGCATGTACCGTTCACTGACGGCCGACCTGCGGCTGCTGGTGGTCGTGGACGACGCCGAGCATGCCGCCGAGGTCATTCCGCTCTGTCCCGCCTCCGCCGGCAGTGCGGTGGTCGTCACCAGCCACCGCCGGCTCGGCGAACTGCTCGTCGCCGGAGCCAAACCGGTCACGATCGAGCCTTTGGCGGAGGAGCCGGGCGTGTCGCTGCTCGCGGGCATGCTGGGCGAGGGCCGGGTCGCTGCGGAGCGCGACCAGGCCGGCGAGCTGGTACGCCTGTGCGGCGGCCTGCCGATCGCCCTCCGCGTGGCCGGAGCGCGTCTGGCCCAGCGGTCCGCCTGGACGATCGCCCGGATCGCCGGCGAGCTGGTGGACGCCAACCAGCGTCTCGACCGCTTGGCGACGGAGGGCAGAGCGATCGTCGAAGCGGTGTTCCAGTCCGCGTACGAGGGGTTGCCCAAGCCGGTTGCCCGGCTCTACCGCCTGCTGGGCGTCGTCCCGGGCGCCGGCTTCACCCTCGGCGTGGTCCGGGCCGTCCTGGCGGACGGGCCGGAGCAGGCGCTGGAGCTCCTGGTCGACGCCAACCTGGTAGATGAGGACGAACCGGGCAGATACCGATTCCACGACCTCGTACGGCTGCACGCCGCCCGCTGCGCGCAACGAGAGGAACCCGAGCAGGAGCGAGAGGCGGCACTGCGGCGGGTGACGGACTGGTACGTGGGACACGTGGCCGCCGCCGACGCCGCGCTGGGCAGCCGCCTGCGCCTGGCCGACCACCAGGAGCGGCTGTCGGCTGTGGGGCAGCCGTTCCGCACTCGCGACGAAGCCCTCGACTGGCTCGAGGCGGAACGCATGAACGTGCTCGCGATCGTCCGAGCGGCGGCCGCCCGCGAGTGGGACGACGTCGTCTGGCAGATCGCCGAGGCGCTGTGGCCGCTCCACCACGACCGCGGCCACTACGCGGACTGGCTGGAGGCCAACCGGCTGGGCGTGGCCGCGGCACTCCGCATCGGGGACCCGGCCGTGGAAGCCAGGATGCGCAACCAACTGGCCCGCGCTCACGTGGAGCTCGGGGCGTACGACCAGGCGCACGAGGAGCTCCGCCACGCCCGGCGGGCGGCGATGGCGGGGGGCGACCGGCGCATGGAGGCGGTGGTCCTGGAGTCGCTGGGCCGGGCCGCCCTGGCACAGGGAGAGCCGGACGAGGCCGCCGGGCACTTCGTCGCGGCGCTGGCCATTCACGAGGAGGCCAGGAACGCGCGTGGCGTCGGCCTGCAGAGCTACCACCTCGGCCTGGCCCACAACCAGGCGGGCCGGCCCGGCGAGGCGATCGCCGCCTTCGAACGGGCCCTGTCCGGCATGGCGGCCCCCGGCGACAAGGCCGGCCGGGGCCGAATCCAGCTGGGGATGGGCGAGGCCCACCGGGCCCTCGGCCACCACGCCGAGGCGGTGCGATCAACGGAGACGGCCGCGGCGCTCCTGCGCGAGTGCCGGGTGCCGGCGCGGGAAACGCAGGCGTGGGAACTGCTGGCCGAGCTCGCCCGCGACGCCGGAGACCGCGAGAGCGCCAGGGCGTATCTGGGGCAGGCACTCGCGGTCTGCACGGCTTCGGGCAACCTGCCCAAGGCCGACGAGCTGCGGGTTCGCCTGGGCGCCGTCAATTGAACGGAGCCTCAAAAGAGCCGGGGGGGGGATTACGTTGATGCGGATCTCCTGGTCACCTACCTGGATGAAGGCGATGTGCTCCGGCTCGCGGCCGTTCATCAACCAGCCGTACACGGCGGACGGCAAGCACCAGGGATCAGGCGGACGGCCTGGCACGGAGACGCGCAGCCGACGCCCGCCCCGCAGCGTCAGATGGACCAGTCCCGCATGGACGATCTCGGCCGCGACGTGACAGCCCGGATAGCGGCGCAGCGTCTCCTCCGCCCAGCCGGGCGCCGCGTCATCGCCGATGATGATCGCCGCACTCTCCAGAAGCCGCCGATCCAGTACGTGGCCGGCCACGACGAGATGCAACTCTCGTACCCCGTCGCCGGGCTCATGCTCCGGCACGACGGGGAAACGACGCAGCGCCACCGAAACGTCCTTGACGTCCGTCTCCACCAGGAAAGCGAGCACCTCATCGCTTTCCGCGGACGGCTCGGCCAGCGGCATGGGTGCGGGGGCGGGATCGTGTTCCTGGAGGTTCATCAACCGGTAGGCCAGGCCGCGCAGCCGGCGCTCCGCCTCGCCGGGCCTGCCCAGCGTCAGCCCCGTCACCTCGTCGTACGTCCGGCGCGCGGCCATGACGTTCTCGAGCTGCCGCTGAAGGCTTCGGCGCCGATCGAGCCGGGGCAACGCCCGGCACAGAGCAGCCGTGGGGGAGGCCGGGTCGAGCTCTTCCTCTTCACGCCCGGAGGACGCCAGGAGGACCGGGCGGCCGAGAGCCGTTCCGTAGAACGTCACCGATCCGTGGTCGCCCACGATCACGTCCGCCGCAAGCAGGGCCGCCTGCCAGCCCCTGTGGGGAGGCAGCAGCATCAGTCCGGCGTCTCGGGCGTCGGCCAGCCATAGCCGCATTTGCAGGCCGCCGTGGCCGTACCAGACGTTGGGGTGCGCGGCCAGGGCCACCTGGTATTCGTCGAAGGGCAGCTCGGCGACCAGGCGCGTCACCAGGTCGCCGTTCGCGCCGAGCAGCGAATGCTCACCCCACGTCGAGCTCAGCAGCACCAGCTTGCGATCGCCGCCGACGCCGAGGGCCCCGCCGGTACCGGTCACGCCGCTCCGCGTTCGCCACCATCCGGTCGAAGACCGGATCGCCGGTCACCACGGCACGCGGGACCGCCTCGGGACAGTCACGCGCCAGCCGGGTCAGCTGCTCGTCGTGCGACAGTGCGATGGCCGCCGGAACCACCCGCCCCTCGTGCACCAACTGCCGCCGGGCCAGGCCCGAGATGCCTTCGGCCGATCTGAGCAGCCGGTTGTGCCCCGCGCCGTGCGGGACGAGCAGCAACGGGGCCTGCAGCCGGTGCAGGTCGCCGTTGGCGCTGGCGGAAATGGCCAGGTCGAACGGCGTGTCCACGGCCTGCGCCCAGGTGACCGTACGGGCCTGGACCTCGCGCAGGTAATCAGCCACGCCGTCGTCGAACGCCGACCCGCCGCTGACGGTGAACAACACCTGCAGGCGGCGGTCGGATCGGAACAGCGGCACCATGTCGAGCAACCGGCCGGCGGTGGTGACGGTACGCGCGACGGCCAGGACGGTGCGCATGGGCGAGATCGTGTGCCAGCGATGGGACTCGGGCCCGATCGGCACCCGAAGCCAAGCTTCGCCGCTCACTACCACCTCGACCGGACCCGATCCAAGAACCGCGAGACCACGGTCCTCTCCAGGAGCTCACCTTATCGCCAGGCAAGCCCAGCCATCCCTGATGAAGACCCTGGACCAGGCCGCCGTCGACGGGGAGCCGACGTACCGTGAGCCGGCCCCGACGCTGCACTACGACGCGCAGGTGGTGGCGGAGACAGCCGCGACCTGTCACACCTGCCGATCGGTGGGGGCGGAGGTGCTCCCGCTCGGCGGCACACGCAGCCCGGCCCACCTGAAATCGGCGCTCGCCGCGCTGGAGCGGGTCCTGCCCCGCGCCAGGCGGGTGGCCCTGGAGGGCCTCGACCGGCGCGGCTGCCACGTTGTCGCCGGGCGCTATTACAGGCGGGCGATCAGCAGGGCCACGTCGTCGCAGGCGCCGCTGCTGATGTTCAGGCAGGCCAGCACGTCGTCGGCGAGACAGTCGGGGCCCAGCCGGCTGGATCGGGCGACTGCGCCGGTCAAGCGCGCCAGACCGGCGTCGATGTCCTCCCCGCGGCGCTCGACGAGGCCGTCGGTGTACAGGACCAGGGTGTCACCCGCCGTATAGGACTGATCAGCCTGGGGATGGGCGACGTGGTCGAGGCGGGCGCCCAGCGGAGGGTCGGTGGCCTGGTCCAGCAGCTCGCAGGAGCCGTCCTGATGGAGCAGAACAGGCGGCAGGTGCCCGGCGCTGCTGTAGGTGATCCGGCACCTTGAGGTATCGATCACGGCCTGGACCGCCGTGGTGGCCAGCGCTCCGTCAAGCGAACCGGCGTACAGGCCGAGCACCTCCAGGGCCGGACCCGGCTCCTTCACCGCGCGGATCGCGGCGCTCAGCGCACTGCGCAGCATTCCCATGACCGTTGCGGCCTCCAAGCCCTGGCCCACAACGTCGCCGACCGCGACGGCGAAACAGCCGTCAGGCAGATCGACGACGTCGTACCAGTCGCCGCAGACGTTCAGCGTTCCCACGGCGGGCAGATAGCGCACCGCGATCTCGGGGTGGAGGTCAAGGTCCGGGCAGCAGAGCATGGCCTTCTGCAGGGCGAGCGCGACCTGACGCTCACGGGCGTGGGCCCGGCGCAGTTCCTCGTTCAGCCGCTGCAGCTCCTGCGCCCGCGCGTACAGTTCGGCCTCCATCATCTCCTCCCGTACCACCGGACGGCGGAGGGCAGGCGGCTGCGGGGAGCAGGAGCGGACGAACTCCGTCACGTCCTCGACCCGGTGGATGATCCACGACACCGTCCCGTCCGGCGCCAGGACGGGGGTGTTGATAGGGGACCACCAGCGTTCCTCGAACACTCCAGGATGGCCGGCGAGGGGGATGTCGTACTTCTGCAGCACCATTGTGTCCGGCTCCCGGTAGGCCAGCACCCGGCGCAGCGAGGCGCGCAGGTTCTTCACCCCGGATGCGCGGGGATCGTCGGGGTTGTCAGGGAAAGCGGCGAAGATGTGGCGCCCGATCAGGTCCTCGGCGGTACGGCCGGTCGCGCGCAGGTATGCCCTGTTGACATCGACGATCATCATGTCCGGGTCCAGCACCAGACAAGGGCTCGGCGTCGCGGCGAACAGCGCCGCATAGTCGAGCTGCGGCGTGCCCGGCTTGCGTGCGCCCGGCCCACGCGGGCTGACGAACCCGCCCACACCACCTACTCTACGAGGCGTTTTTCCTGATCACGGCGGGGTGCGGCGCCGCGCCACCCTTCGGCCTCATGACCGTCGGCCCGGCACACCTTCACCTGCATCCCCACACCCAGCGCCCACCGGCTTGGCGAGATCGCTGAATCAGGCAGCCTCCACCTGGACTGCAGCCGGCAGATGAGGCGCTGTACGGAGTCGAGCAACAGCCGGAGAGCGCGCCTGCGACATGGCGCGCGAGCAGCGGTCCGCAGGGCAGGGACACCGGTGCCCCGGTGTCCCGTCACGCACGGCCTTGACGGGACCAAGGTCCTTACGCAGCGGGCCGTACGGCACTGCCTCCAAAGGGGCGCAATTGGTGTACACCTGCCCACGCACGCCGTCCGGTCGACTACGTCTGGGCCATCGCCCGGATCTAGATCGGTGGATCTTCCTGTGGGCGTTCCTGGACAAGACCTTCGGCTGGGGGTTCGCCACCCCGGCCAACCGCGCCTGGATCTCCGGCGGCAGCCCCACGACGGGTTCCTCAAGGGCACCGGCGAGAACGCGCTCGGCGGCTTCTTCAGCTCGCCGGCCGGGCAGGCATGGGTGGACCACTCGATCGTCCTGGTCGGCCTCGCCCGCGCCAACGCAGGGGCCACCGTCCGGCCGCTCCTGAGGAATTAACTGATCAGGCTTCTGATCGCCGCGGTGACGGCCTCAGGCTGAGTCTCCGGCAGAAAGTGCCCACCCGGCAGCATCAGGGTGCGGACATCCGGCGCCCAGCCATGCCAGACCGCCGAGGGGTCGAACGGCAGCACCATGTCGCCAGGGTCCTGCCAGATCGCCAGAGTGGGAGCCTTGACGCGCCGGCCGGCCTGCCGGTCCTCGCTGTCGTGGGCCCCATCGACGAAGGCGCTGGCCCGGTAGTCCTGGCAAATGGCGTGGATCGTTTCCGGATCGCGTGTCGCGGCCAGGTATGCCTCACGGACCTCGGCGTCGAACGTGCCCGCCTCGGCCCAGGCATCGAGGAAGTAGCCGAAGAACGTGTCGGGGTCGGCGCCGATCATCCGTTCGGGCAGGTCGTTGAGCTGGGCGAGGAAATACAGGTGGAAGCCGAAGACGCCGCCCACGCCCGCCAGCGACTCCCACATGTCAACGGTGGGAATGACGTCGATCACGCCGAGGTGATCGACGGCGTCAGGGTGGTCCAACGCGGCGCGGAAGGCGACCAGCGCGCCACGGTCATGGCCGACCAGGCTGAAACGTCCGTAGCCGAGCTGTCGCATCAGCGCCACCATGGTCGCCGCGGTCACACGCTTGGCGTACTGCTCATGGCCACCCTCTGGCTTGGCGCTGGCCCCGTAGCCGGGCAAGTCGGGGCAAATGACGCGAAAGTCGTCTGCCAGCGCCGGAGCGACATGCCGCCAGGTCAGATGAGTCTGCGGGAAGCCGTGAAGCAACAGCAGCGGCGGCCCCTCCCCACCGGAAGCCAGACGGAGGTCAAGCCCGTTCATCTGCACTGTGTGTTCGTCGAAGCCTGAGATCATTGAGGACATCGGCTCAGATTGTCATGAGCAACCGACAATTCTTTCGCCTCTCACCGCCGGCCTCCAGCCGCAGCCCAATAGAAACGATCATCTCCGTGCCGGGAGGCGATCTTGATCGTCAGACAGCGACGTGGCGCTCGGCTCGAGCTCCCGTCTGCGCGAGGTGGGAAGACTCGGTGCCGGGCTCGATGATGTTGCCGCCGTAGGTGAGCCGGTCCACGATGGCTGCACAGAGTCGGGGGTCGGTGAAGGTCTTGGTCCAGCCATCTGGGGTGGCACATGTTCCTGTCGGAGGATTGCGACTGCTGGTGTGCCGGTGGCGCGGTCTCGACCACGGGTGCTGGAAGGCGGGGCGCTCCATCGGGTCTCCACTCTGGACGACCTCTACGATCAAGGAGGAGTTTATGGGCAAGGTCATCTACTGGATGAACACCTCGATCGACGGCTACATCGAGGATCCCGACGGTGGCATGGACTTTATGGATCTGGCCGAGGACTTTCAGCAGGCGGCGAACGACCATGTTCGCCAGACCGCGGCGTTCCTGTTCGGGCGGCGGCTGTATGAGGCGATGGAAAAGCCCTGGACGCAGGACCTCGGCAAGGAGGGCGCCCCGGCCGTCGAGCGGGAGTTCGCCCAGCTCTACAAAGAGACGCCGCGGTACGTCTTCTCCGACACCCTCCAGACCGTCCCCGAAGGGCTCACGATCGTCCGTCGCAAGGACGCCGTGTCCGTGGTGACGCGCCTCAAGCAGGAGATCGACGGCAACCTCCAGCTCGGCGGCCCCGAGCTGGCCGCCTCCCTGCTGGATCTGATCGACGAGTTCTGGGTGTACGCGCTCCCCGTGATCGTCGGGGGCGGCAAGCCGTACCTGCCCGTGAGAGAAGCACTGCGGCTGCGCCTGGTCGAGCACCGTTCCTTCGCCTCAGGAATCATGTTCCGGCGCTACGTACGACCCTGACCGGCCAGGAGCGGACCCCGCTCGGGCGCACCCACGAGCCCCGCGGCCGATCACCGTCATTCCACCCGCAGCGGGAGCGGGTCCTGGGAGCCGCGCCACAGGTACGCGCTCACCAACCGGCCCGTCTCCCGCTCGGTCGCGGCGTCCTCGGGCAGCGGCCAGCGCAGGTGCGTGTAGAGCGCGCCCCGGTACAGGTCGAAGGCCGACTCCTGAAGATCGCCCAGCGCCCCGGCGTACCGGAGGGCGCCCGCGTAGGCAACGGCCGCGGCGGCCACGCCCACCGGCGCCGCCCACCACGCCCAGGGTGTCCACACGAGGAAGGCCACGCCCCACATCCAGGCGGTGATCTGCCCGTCGAGCCGCTCGCGCGCACCGATCAGCTCTTTTCTGGCTTCCTCCGGCATGACCAGCCACAGCCGGCTCCAGCACTGTGACGCCTCCAGCCCGTACTTGTCCGCCGGCCACCGTTCGGCGGCCGCCAGGACGTTGCCCAGCCGGGTCGGCAGGCAGCGCGCTGGGTCGGACGGCATGCCGCGCAGCCATAGGTCGAGGGCGGCCAGCTCCCGTTCCTCCGCCCAGCCGCGTGCGTGCGCGGCCAGGTCCTGCCAGCGAGCCTCCCGCTCGGTGATCCTGCGTGACCACCGGCCGGCCGCGAGCCGGGCGAGCGGGTCGAGCGAGCGGTGCCACCGGCCGGTGAGCATGGCGAGCGCCGGGTCGACCAGGCGTCTGGCCAGGAGCCCGGACAGCAGCACGACAACCAGGAACCCGGCGACCATCCACGTGGTGACCTGCTTGGTCACCGTCTGGACCGCCGCCTCGACGGTCTGGCCGCTGCCGAGGAACCACACGAGCCCGCCGCCCAGCCAGAACAGCGCGGCGGGCAGGATCACGACGCGGGTCCAGCGCTCGGCGACCCGGTCCGCCAGCCCCTTCGACAGGCTCTCAAGCACTAAAGCTCCGATTCCTTGGCGCGGACGAGGGGTGTGCCGTGCTGAGGGCAGCCGGGCACCGGCTGGCCGACCGCACGGCGGAGCCACCGGTGGTCGCACTGCTCGCATTCGTAGACGTCGGCTCCGACGAAGCTTCCCGCGGCGGCCAGCGGGAAGTACGCGGTGCGGGGATCGCGCAGGTCGCCGCCGTCCGCGCGCCGCAAGAACGCGTAAGCCCATTCCCGGGTCGCCGGAGATCGCTGCAGCAGTGCCAGAATCTCCGGCTCGGCTGCCGGACCGCGGGCGAGCAGCTCGCCGAGCGCCGTGTCCACCTCCTGGGCCTCCTCGCCGAGGAGCGCCGGCAGCCGCGGCCTGATCGTGTTGGCCAGATCGGTGATCGAGCGTGGCGGGCTGGTCATGCTGCTCCCGTGTACGTGAAGGCCGCCCAGTAGGCGGGATGGGCGAAATCGCGGCCCGTCCCCCACGACGGCCGCATCGGCTCGGGGATCGGTGCGTAATGATCCATGAGGGCGGGATAGGCCGCGCGCAGCTCGGCGTTGGTGGCGTCGCGCACCCACCGCTGCGCATCACGCAGCGCCGCCGCCGGATGGCCACCGCCTTTCCAGATCGCGTAGAACCGGCTGAGCAGCAGCGCAGTGCTCGCGTCCGGCACCCGCCACATCGAGCCGATGACGCCGGCCGCTCCGCCCTGCAGGAAACCCGTGGCCAGACCGATCACCTCGTCGGACAGCCCGACCTGCGGCAACGCCGTCTCGCACGCCGACAGCACCACGAGCCCGGCGGGTACCGGCCGGACGAGCAGGTCGCGCAGCGTCAGGCGCCGATCGCCCGACAGGAGCAGATAACTGTCCAGGACCTGCTCCCAGTCGGCGTAGCCATGGCAGGCGAAATGTAACACTCCGTGCCCGTCGTGGGCATCGAGGCCGGCGAGCACCGCCTCGCGCGTGGCCTCGTCACCGGTCAGGCGACGGGCGTCAGGGAATGCCCGGACGGCGGCGTCGACCTCGTACGCCGCGAACGGCAGCGGCCCTGCGGAGACCGGTTGCGGATCGCCGACGGCCAACATTTGCCCGGCCACGGCGCCGTCGGGCGCGGATCTGGCGGCGATGCCGGCGCTCGGCGCGAACGTGAGCGGACGGCGATCGATCGCGAAGCGCCGCCCGGTGGGAGCCTCCTGGTCGGGTGTCCAGGCGGCGTGGAAGGGCAGCAGGACCAGCAGCCACGTGGGGACGACGGTCAGCGGGCCGTCACCGGGGACGAGGTCGAGCAGCGGCCCCATCGCCGCCTCCCAGAGCCAGCGGGTGACGTCGTCGAGCACCCGGTGCCAGAGCCGCACGTCGGTTCCAGCCCGCTCGTAGGCGTCGATGTAGTCGGACAGCCGCCGCAGGACATCGTCCAGCCGCAGGTCGGGCAGGGGGTGGGCGACAACGGAGCCGCCGTCGACCAGCACTCCGTAACCGCCACGGGTGCCGGCCAGCAGGTACAGCAGCGGGCCGGAGCGCATGGCCCGGGCGATGTCGCCGGCCGGGTCGGGCAGGCGGAAGCGTTCGAAGCCGGGCTGCTCCCTGATACGCGCCAGCGCCTCGTCCCTGTCGCGGCGGGCCTGGTCGAACGCGGGGGCCACCGGCAGCCAGTCGCCCATGACGGGTTCGAGCGCCTGGCGCTGCAGCTCGAGCAGCCGCGCCTCGGCCCGTTGGTACGGCTCGGCAAGCTCGGGATGATCGACGGCGAGCCGGTCGTTCTCCGCGGCGGCGCCGGCGAGCGCGTCGGCGAGCAGCCGTGTCCGGCCACGCTCCAGCGTCACGACGGCGGCCCAGGCGTCGCCCGCCTCCACATGCGCCGCCGCGGCAGCCGTCGTCAGCCCCTCCACCTGCGACAACCACTGTTGCTTGTGCGCTCTGAGCGGACTGCCGCCGACGACTCGGTCGATGCTGTCCAGGGCGTACCCGTAGGCCTCGGCAGCCTGCTCCCACAGGCCGTTCCTGGCCGCGTGGTCTCCCCAGGCCCGGCTCGCCTGCAACAAGGACTCAGGCGATCGCTCGATCCCCAGCGCATACCCCTCGCGCAGCAGCTCCATCCCGCGGGCCAGCGCGTCGGGGGCGGCGGTGAGCCTGTGCAGGCCCAAGTAGGCGCCGGCGAGATTCAGCCGGGTGCCGGCGGCGAAGGGCGCTTCCGGCGGGCAGAGGTCGAGCGCCTCCTCGACGTACGCGATGAAACGCCGCACGCTCGGCTCGGACTCCGCGTGGCCAGGGCGCAGGCTGACGCATGAACCCAGATTGACCAGGTGCCTGGCCCGCTCCAGTCCTACGCCGGCGGCCGCCGCCTCCATCAGCAGCTCCTCAGCCTGGTCGAGTCGCGCCTGGTCCGGCTGATCCGTCAGTCTGGCCTGTACGAGGAGGGCGGCGGCCAGGTTGCCCGCCCACACCGCATGGTCCCGGGAGGATCTCGGGGTGCGGTCGAGGACCTCCGCCAGGATCCGGATCGCCTCCGCGCCGGCGGCCGCGTCCCTGAACGCTTGATACTTGTTGAACAGGCAGCCGGCGAGTGCCGCCGACGCGCGGTCACGGTCCTCGGCTGCTGCAGGGATGGTGAGGGCCTCACGCAGGGCCTCGATGGCCTCCTCAAGCGCCCCTACGTCTCCCGTGGACGCGTACACGTGCCGCAGATCGATGGCCAGGGAGTTGACGGCGATGACCCGACCCCGGCCACTGGTCGCCGCGACCTCCTCGCGGTGCACGAGTACCGCTCTGTCGAGATCGGCGGCATCGCCCCACGCCAGATACCGTTCGTGCAGCGTGTTGCCGTAGGCGTCGAGCACGGCGTCGTACCGGTGACTGCCGGGCTCGGCGAGTTCGTACATCTCCTCGTGCGCTCGCACGGCGGCGGTGAGGTCCTCCCGATCGCCGCGTGACCGGTAACGGTGGCGGCGCGCCTGGCCCAGGCCCTGCAGGTGGAAGACGCGGTCCTGCCCGGGAGGGAGTCCTTCCAGGCTCTCCTCGTGGAGCTGGATGGCCCGATCGAGGGCGTCGGCGTCGCCCGTGGCGCTGAACACCGAGCGCAGGACGACGGCCAGACGATTGCACCGGCTCACCCGCTCCATCGATCCTTCCGGCGCGCAGTCGACCGCCCGCTCGGCCGCGACGACGCTCCGTCGCAGATCGTCCTCGTCGCGTGAGATCGCGTACCGGCACGTCAGATACTCGACCATGATCGCGGCCGATGCGCCCGGCCCGCCGTCGGCGGGATACTCGCCGTCCAGCAGCCTGCGCTCGACCGCGAGCGCCGCGTCGATCAGCTCCAGCGACGGGTCCCGCTCGCAGATCCTGAACAGCCGGACGCCGATGTCCCTCAGGGTCCTTCCCGCCTGCCCGCGCAGGCCGGGATCGTCCCGTACCGCCTTCTGCACAAGCTCGATCGCCTCATCGAGGCGCGAGGGCTCGCGCGCCGCAGTCGCAAAGGCCAGGCTGAGCAGGATGTTCGGCCTCTGGGGAGCGCGTGGGGGCAGCGCGTCAAGCGCCGCGTGCAGGAGCGCTATCGCCTCGGCCGGGTCACCGTCGCCACGAAGCATGGCGGACGCCGCGTTGTTGCAGGCCGCCGCGCGCAGCGCGGGATGGTGTTCGCGGACTTCGTCCGCCTCGGCGACGTTCAGCCAGCCCTCGGCCAGTTCCGTCAGCGCGTCGGCGTCCTCCTCCTCATAGGCGATCGGCGTCAGCTCCTCAACGCGCCGCAAGAAGGGGGCGAGCCACTCAGGCCCCTCGACCATGCCGCCGTGCGCGTCCAAGGCGGCCACGAAGCCCTCCTCCCTGCACTGCCGCAGGAGGCCCCGCCAGCCGGTCAACCAGCGGGCGATGTCGTCTCTGCCCTCCGCCGCACAGCGGTCGGCGAGCTCGCCCAGCCGCGTGTCGATCCCGGGGGCGAGCAGGTCGAGATGGTCCTGGAGGTAGGCGATGACCTGGTTCAGGTCGGGCGCGCTCATCAGCTGGTGGAGCTCATGCAGCAACGGATCCGACCCGCCGCCTTCGTCCTGTAACCGCTCTGCCGGCATCGCGACCTCCGGTGCCACCGCTCCTTGATCAATCCGGGCGCCTCTCCCGCATTATCGCCGATCATCTGGGGGCGGGCAGTGCCCGCCATGCACATGGAGACAAGGCCGTGCCCTTGCGCTCCGGCAGGTGCGACGACGCCGCGTGGACCATGTTCCGTTCCCGCGGCCCGTACCGGCTCCAAGCGCCCTGGTCAGGCGGGGGCGTCGAACCGTCCCGCGAAGTACTCGCAGCCGCCGGGGCTCCTCGCCCCGTCCGAACCGGGCCGCCCACTCGCTCACCTGACCCGGCGTCGGGTCGCCGCCGAGCCCGGCGGCGGCCAGCGGTGGCAGCTGGTCGAGCCGCCGCCTGGCGTGCACCCAGCCACGCCGCCAGCCCTGCGGAGGGCCTTCTCGGTGTGGTCGGTCACGGCAGGAGCTCGACGTAGCCATCCGTTCCGTGCACGCGGATCAGCTGCCCGTCCCGGATCAGCCGGGTGGCCTGCTCCACGCCCACCACGGCCGGCAAGCCGTACTCCCGGGCGATCACTGCGCCGTGGGTCATCAGGCCGCCCACCTCCGTCACCAGGCCCGCGATCGCGACGAACAGCGGTGACCAGCTGGGGTCTGTGTAGGCCGTGACCAGGATGTCGCCCGCTTCGAGATCCGCCTCCGCCATGTCCAGGATGACGCGGGCCCTGCCCTCGATGGTCCCGGCGGAAACCGGTAAGCCGATCAGGGCGCCGGCCGGCACGTCGTCGCGCCGGTACGCCCCGGCGACGGCCTCGCCATCCGATGTGAGCACCCGCGGTGGCGTGAGCGCCTGGTACGACCGGAACGCGTCCTTGCGCTGCTGGATGAGCCGTTCATCCACCTGGTTGGTGCGCACGACGTCGTGGAGCTCCTGGAACGTCAGGTAGAAGATGTCCTCCTTCTCCGGAAGCACGTCGGCCTGCACGAGGCGCTCGGCCTCCTCCAGCAGGGCCTGCTTGCAGACGAAGTAGCGGCTGATGATGCTGTACTTCGGGTACTCCCGGTACCCGATGAAGGTCCGGACCCGGTCGATCATCCGCTTGGTCTCGTCGGCCTTCTGCTCCCCGTCCGGCAGGGCCCGCAAGCGTGCCAGCACGTCCTGTTCCTTGCGCTGTGCCTCCTGCCGCCCTTGCTCGAAGCGCCGCTCGGCGGCGCCCGGCTCGAAGAGCTTGATGTTGTCGAGGATCAGGGGCACGAGCGTGGTGGGGCGCTCGCGCCAGCGCGGCCGCGTGATGTCGATCTCGCCGACGCAGCGCATGCCGTACCGGTCGAGGTAGGCCTCGATGGCGTCGCGCGCTTCGGTCCCGCCCGCGAGCTTCGGCAGCTCGTCCAGGAAGCCCTCGTCCTCGACGTCCTGCAGGAACGCCACCACCTCCGGATGCGGGCGGATCACGTCCGCGACATCAAGCAGCGCCAGCCCCATCTCCGACGTGACGTTGTCGGGGGCGGACAGCGTGAGCGTGTCGGCCGCGTTCTTCTCGCCCAGCCACTCCCGCAGCTTGTCGTTGAGCCACCACGTGGCCTCCATCCCCGCCATGATCGCCTGCGTGCTCAGCGGATCACTGAGGACCCGCTTGTGCTCCTGGAAGGCCTCAAGCAGGAAGTCGAACAGCGCCGGCCCGGTCTTCGTCCGGATGTCGCGCCGCAGGGCGGCGATGGACGCCTGGCTGCGCTCGATCAGCTCGGTGACGATGGCCGGATCGGTCTCGATCGGGGCGGACGCGCCGCCGACCGGCGGCCCGCCGGGACCCCCGTCCGGGAGCGACGGGACGAAGTCACCGCGGTCGAGGAGCGTCTCCAGCGCGTCCCTGATCAGTGGATCGGACCTCCCCGCCATGTCAAGGAGGCCGGCGCGGCTCGCGGGCGAGGCCAGATGCCGGGTGACGTCGACGAACAGCCGCCCGCCTGCCTCGTGCATCGGCGCCATGGCCGTCAGCTGCCACACAGAGATGCCCAGCGGCTTCATGGGGTCGGTCATCATCTGCTGGTGACCGACCGAGAGGTAGACGTGATTCTCCTGGTCGCCGGTCTCGGGGATGGGGAACAGCGTGGTGATCGGCCGGCTCTGAACGATCTGGAAGCCGTCATCGACCAGGCACCATTCGATGTCCTGCGGGCGGCCGAAGTGCGCTTCGATCCGCCGGCCGAGCTGCACGAGCCGCACGACCTGCGCATCCGTCAGCGCCGGCTGCCCCTGCCGCTGCGGGTCGATCGGCAGTACCTGCGTCCCGCCGCCCGGCGAAGCGTGGATGGCACGCTCCTTGGCGGCAACCGCCCTGGTGACGACCTCGCCGTCGCGCACCTTGTAGACGTCCGGGTTCACCAGGCCGGAGACCAGGGCCTCGCCGAGGCCGAAGCCGGCGTCCACGGTGGCGACCTTCCGGTTGCCCGTGACGGGGTCGGCCGTGAACAGGATGCCGGCCGCCTGCGGGAAGACCAGCTGCTGCACGACCACGGCCATGTGGACCTTCCGGTGGTCGAAGCCGTTGCGCAGGCGGTAGGTCACGGCCCGCTCGGTGAACAGCGAGGCCCAGCACCGGGCGACATGCTTGAGGATCGCCGCCGGTCCCACGACGTTCAGGTAGGTGTCCTGCTGGCCGGCGAAGGATGCCGTCGGCAGGTCCTCTGCCGTCGCGCTGGATCGCACGGCGTAGGCGGCGTGCTCGCCGAGCTGCGCGAGCGCGCGGGTGATCGCCGCCGCGAGATCGTCAGGCATGGCGATCCCTTCGATGGTCCGGCGGATCTCCGCGCTGAGCGTGCGGATCATCTCCCGGTCATCCGGGTTGAGGCGCGACAGCTGATCGAGCCGCTCGTCGATCGACGGCGCTTCCGCCATGATCCGCCGGAACGCGTACGTCGTCACGCAAAAGCCGGCCGGCACCCGGATGCCTTGGATCCGCGACAATTCCCCCAGGTGCGCGCCCTTGCCGCCAACGACCGCGACCTGCATCTCGTCAACCTCTTGAAGATGCAACACGTGCTGTTCGATCATTGCGACACCTCCGAGGCAGCCGTGTTCCGTCGCACTGCACCGGCCGATCGAATCACCGGCGCCGCACGCTCTGTCGAACCTCTTGTCGGGCACATCCCCATCTCTCGTTGCCTTCCCTCCGACGAGCCGGCCGGCCGCTCCGCACACCGCATTTGCGCCTCGAGCGCCCCCAACCACACCGCCTGTCCCACCAGCGGTTCGACGCCACCGGGTCCCCCGTACATCGACAACGGCGCACGCACGCCGAACCCCCGTTCCGCAGTTATTGGCCTCGGCCGACGATTCTGCGGCAAGATCCGGGTCTTGCCGCAAGCCCCCCGGTGCGCTATACGGTAGAAGTGGCAAGGGAAAGGATCTCCTTGCCTTCGCCTTTTGTGGCCCGCAGGACCTGGCAAGGCTTCTCACGAAGCGGCGACGGCAACGCTGTGGCCGGACGCGAAACGCCGGCTGGCACGCGTATCCGCGCCGCGATCGCCTCGTTGTGCCTGACCGATGCCGCACCGCCCCGCTGGTCTGGAATCGGCGTTCGGCCGCCCCCGAGGCGGTCCGCGCGCGCTGCGCCGCAGGTGCGAGGTGAGGAGTATCAGGCGTTCGGGCGAGGAAAGCGATGAGATGCCTTGGGCCCCGGTCACGTCGGCGGGGCAAGGAGAGCGATTCGGCACAGCACCGGACACGATCAGGCAAGTGGTGACGTACATGGGTGAGCTTGGCCGAGCAGTCCGAGTTCGGAGTGACGTCGTGCTCGCGTTGGGGATCGAGGTGCCCGACGACCTGATCAGCCGGTGGCTCGGGTGGTTCGCGCCGCACGTGCAGCCATTTGTGATCCCGCTGGATCTCGCTGACTCACTCGATCTCGATGATGACCGGAACCGGCTCACGCCCGAGGTCAGGGACACCTTCTGTCTCTACGGCCTGGATGCGTCAGCACTCGTGTGGCTGTCGGAGGACGACGCGCGTCGGCTGCCGGTCTCGGTCAGGCGCAGTCAACCCGTGCCGCACCATTGGCCCACCTCGATCGCCGGGCGTGCGGTCGAGACGGTCATCAAGTACGTCGAGAAGGGACGCCGCCCCAGCAGACATGGCGAGGTTGCCCCTGCTACGTGGGGCGCCATCGCCTCCATGCTCCCGGGGGCGCGTCGCCTTGCCGGGACCTTTCCCAGGCGGAGCGGCCCGAACTGCTTTGGCACGGTGATGGCGGCGTGCGGTGTCGAGGGCGCGGAGGACATGTGGATGCTCCGCGAGCCCTTCGAAGACTGGCTCGCCGAGCACACCGCCGGGGGAGGACACGACGACGAGCCAGGGACCGTCCTGGTTTGGCGGGATGCCGATGGAGCCGCGCAGCACGCCGCAGTCACCCTTGGCGACGTTTGGGGGCTTCACAAGCCCTCGCAGGGCTGGATGAGCCCGACGAAGGTCCTTGCGTTGGGAGACCTGAAGTACAGCGCCCGAGCGAGAGGGCAGCGCCTTCATCGGCGCCACCTTCGGTGACTTCGCGCTACTTCAGTGATGGGGCCGTTCATGCGCCACATGCACGCCGTACGGGCATCAATTGTCGTCGGCGCGCTCCGTGCCCGCATATCGGCACTGGGGTTGGACTGTCCCGACACGGCCTCCCGATCTCGGCCATGCGCGCGAGTAAGTGGCCCCCGGGGACGCCGTGGCCCCAGACGACGGCATGAATGATTGGGGGCCGGATGAACTGGGCTTGTGCGGCCCTCAACGGCACGCTTGTCGTCTGTGCGTCGACGCATCCGCGATGCATTCGCCGAGCAGTAGTGCAGCGACCGCCTCCGGGGCCTCATGCATTGCGTCGTGGCCGGTTGGGAGGTCGTGGACCTGCCACTCGGGATCGGCTTGGAGTCGGGTGCGGAGTTCAGCGAACGGCGTCCGGTCCTCCCATCCCGAGCAGTAGACGAACTCCCGGCGGGGGGCCTGGGCGTGCGCGCCGGTGAGCCGGATCGTCTGCAGGAACGAGGCGAGGGGATGGGGACGGCGGCGGGGATCGCCGCCGTCCGGCGGTCGGACGGCGTAGCCGGTGCTCGCGGCGCCGACCGCGATCACTTCCCGGAAGTACTCGTTCGCCGACGACCACCACGACTCGCCATCGCGCGGGACGAAGGCGTCGAGATGCACCAGCCGTGAGATCCGCCCGTCGGCGCGATCGGCGGCGGCGGCGATCACCATCCCGGCGTAGCTGTGGCCGACCAGCGTCGCGCTGGTGATGTGGGCACGATCGAGGAGCCGCAGTACGTCGTCGGCGTGTGTGTCGAGGTTAGCGGTCGCGACCGTCGCGTTGTCGTCGTCTGGTCGCAGACCGGTCAGGGTCAGGGCGTGAACGGTATGACCGGCACGCTCCAGCAGCGGAATCACCGCCTCATACGCCCAGGAGCCCTTCCAACCGCCGGGTACGAGGACGAACGTCGCCATGCGTTTCTCCTTCTCTCTCAAGCCGCGGCATCGAGGCACGCTGCCTCGATGACATGTGGTTCGGCCGGGCGCTCTGCGCGACCGAAGACCACTCCGCATGGAGGAGCGTCACCGGATCAAGGTGTGGCTGGCCGGCGAAGCAAGCGCAGTGCAGTCGCACGCACGGGGACACCTGGTATACGCAGCCAGCGGCATCTTGGCAGTTCACACCGAGCGCGGCACGTCGATCGTGCCCGCCAACCGGGTCGCCTGGACCCCCGCCGGGTTCACGCACTACCACCGCGCCCACGGCGACACCGATATGCGGATCGTCTTTCTCGCGCCATCCCTCGCCCGGCTCATACCAGACCATCCCGCCGTGTTCCTGGCCTCCAACCTCGCCCGCGAGGTCCTGCTCGCCCTGACCGGCCCCCGCAATTACGACGACGCCGCGCCTTACTACAGCCGCTCCGCGCGCTCTCGCCTTCTTCGAGTCCTCGTCGATGAACTCCGCGAAGCACACGAACAGCCACTGCACCTGCCGGAGCCACGGGACGACCGGCTGCAGGCCATCGCCCGGATGCTGTACGAGACGCCGGCAGACAACGCCACGTTGGCCGAACTCGGGAAGACAATCGGAGCCAGCACCCGCACCCTCAGCCGGCTGTTCCGCAACGAACTCGGCATGACCTTCTATGAGTGGCGCACGCAGCTACGCGTCTACCATGCGCTCGTGCTCCTCGCCGACGGCCACGACACCACCCAAACTGCCTACGCCTGCGGATGGGCCAACCCCAGCAGCTTCATCGCAGCGTTCACCAACATCATCGGAACGACCCCGGGCCGCTACCGGACCAGTCGCCAGTCCACCGCCAGGGCAAAGCCTTGAGCCTGCTCGGCAGCGTGGGCTTATCGCCCTTGCCGATGAACAGGTTGTGGCCGTCCCTCCTCTCATGCCCGCCGGCGCAGCAGCGCCGTGGCGATGGCGACTTGGGCAGGTTCGAGCGTGGCCTTTGCGTCTTCGATGTCCCACAGCGCGTTCTGCAACACGCGGCCGAGGGTCCAGCCGACTGCTCGCCTCCGGTCGAGACCGAGGACCTCGGTCAGCAGGTCGAAGCGGCGCAGCACCGCCCGCGTCACGTCACCGGTGGCCTCCACCTCCTCCCACCGGTTGTCCAGGGCCGGCAGCACCTCGAACCCCGGGTCCCCGGCCAGCGGTTCAGGGTCGATGGCGAGCCAGGGTTCCCGTTCTGCGGCCAGGACGTTGTCGTAGTGCAGGTCCCAGTGCAGCAGGCGGTTGCCAGGCTCACCGGCCAGTTCGGCCACGGCGGACGCGCAGGTGCGCACCAACCGCTGTTCGCCAGGGTCGCGCAGTGTCGGTACGGCCTGCGGGACCTGGTCGAGCATGGCCGCCGCGATGTCGGACAGCTGCCGCAGATCCCCCGGGGCAGGTACCGAGGTCAGGCGGGCCATCAGTTCGGCCAGGATCTGCATGGCCGCGTCGTCGTCGGCCACAGAGGACAGAGGCCGGGCCGCATCCAGGCGTTCCAGCAGCTGGGTGCCGCTGTCCTGGTCATGGTCGAGCAGGCGCACAATGCCGTTGCCGCCCCACGCCCGCAGGCCGGTGGCGGTGCCGGCGGTCTCCTCCCTGAGCTGCTGAAGCTTGAGGACGGCGGGTGTGCCGTCGGCCTGAAGCACGGGCAGGACCAGCGAGGCCATGCCGTGTGCGGCCGGGCCGTCGGGCCGCAGTTCCCAGCGGTCCAGGAAGTCGCCGCCGAGGCGGGGCAGGTCGGCGATCCAGTCGCGCGCTTCGGCGCCGTGCGCGCCGTAGGACGCGGCGAACGCGTCAGGAACGTCGATGTAGGTCGACGTGTTCATGGAAAGAATCTCCTTCGTGGGTCCAGGGTCGGGTGCGACGAACGAAGGAGATCATGGAGGTGCCCGATTATCGGGCAGGCGTCAAAGCATGCCCCCACCCTACTCGGACGTGATCACATCTGGACAAATGCCGTGACTGGCTAATCTCGCCGGCGAAGGAACGGCATGCGCCTTTTTGGGCTTCCTATCGGACGACAAGCCGCCCGCACTGTCACAGTCAGTGGCCCGCACCCCCGGATGCGCTAACAGGTATGCCACTGCCGTCTCCCTCTGGTCGGATGTCGAAGAAATGATTATCATTCCCGTTATAGATGCACAAACGGGATCCAGGGAAGGGGTGATCGCAGGATGGACGGCGGGGCAGGGCGAAAGTCACAATCGTGACTGGTGCCGCGGCGACGGGAGGCTTGGATGCGGTTATGGCCGTCCGAAGGATCGCGCTTGTACCTCCACACGAGACCCGGTCGCGTCGACAAACCCAACGAGGACTACGTGGCCGCCGCCAGCGGGACCTCTGTCCGAGCGGTCCTCCTGGACGGCGCAGGGGGACCTGCCGAACTGCCTACCGGCTGCCGGCACGGCACCGCCTGGTATGTGAACCAGCTCGGCGACCGCCTGATCCTGCGCATGAGCGACCCCGGCGTGGCGCTCACGGAGGTCTTGGCGGCGGCCATCAAGGCCGTGGCGGAACTGCATGACCGCTCGTGCGACCTCACCCACCCCGGTACGCCGGCGAGCACCGTCGTCATGGCCCGGCGCGCCGAGGACAAGGTCGAGTATTTGGTGCTCGGCGACTCCACGTTCGTCGCCGACGTCGGCGGCGAGATCGTCACCGTCTCAGATCGGCGAATCGACGCAGTCGGCGTGGACCTGTGGAAGGCCATGGCCGCCCTGCCCACCGGCACACCCGGGCACCAGGCGGCGCGCATCCGGTTCGTGGAGCACCTGCGTCGCATGCGGAACCGGCGCGGCGGCTACCCGACCGCCGCCGGCGCGCCGGCGGCCGCACACGAAGCGCTGACCGGCGACTTCCCGGCCGAGCAGGTGCGGCGCATCGCTTTGCTGAGCGACGGTGCCACGCGGTTCGTCGAGTTCGGGCTGGGCGAGTTCGCCGACGCACTCGACATCCTCGGGTCGCAGGCACCCGAGCGGCTGTTCGACCGGGTACGCGCGGCGGAGGCGAGCGATCCGGACGGCGAGCGGTGGCCGCGGGCGAAGAGGACGGATGACATCGCGGCCGTCTACCTCCCCGGTTCCAAGCCGGGGAGCAGTCAACGCACGGGGACGCCGAGCTCGCGGCCGCGG
Organism: Nonomuraea sp. NPDC049400; assembly: GCF_044466425.1. NCBI lineage: Bacteria > Bacillati > Actinomycetota > Actinomycetes > Streptosporangiales > Streptosporangiaceae > Nonomuraea > Nonomuraea sp. NPDC049400. Next base: position 117,255 of record NZ_JBITMP010000030.1, on the reverse strand, counting down.
TAGAAGCCTTCCCGCTCCTCAAGGACGTAGGGGGCCATGACCTCACGTCGGTGTGCCTCGCCCTCGGAGGTCCGCCAGGAGTCGCACGCCTCCTTCGAGTCCCAGAACGACACCCCGGTGATCTCCTGTCCGTCCTCGGACCAGTACGCGTAGGCCTGGCGCAGCCCCTCCGGATACGGATCGGGGCGCCATGCCCTTTCGAATTGCTCCAACGCGCCCGGCTTGATGCGGCGGACCGTCACCCAGACGAAGTGCTCCCTCATCGCAGCCTCCTCTGCAACACAGATGCGGCTTGGTTGCGCTTCTCTCCATTCACCATAGGTCCGTGGCGCAGGACCCCCCTCCCCGGGGGTCAATGTCTCCACGCCCTCCTCGTGGTCAAGACCGGAGGGTCCTTTCTCGGTTTTTGGAAGTCAAATGGCAGGCGGCTGGCTTACTCTGCGGTCGACAATCCGATTCTTTGCAGAGGACGGCTCATGGTGGAGTTTGTCGAGGCGCATATAACCATCGAAGGGCACAAGAAAGCCTCCCAGCTGGCGTACAGCCTGCTGCACGCCGAGCTCGCCGCCTCGATCGACATCGCCGAGGTGACCAGGCTCGTCCGCGGAGAGTCGGGGATCGAACAGGCGAGTGCCTGGCAACTGGCGGTCAAGGTGCCGGAGCCGCGGTTGGCGGCGATCGTCGAGCATATTCGCAAGCATCACACCGACGAGGCAATCCCTATCTTGACATTTCCCGTTTTGGGGGAATGCCGGGATTAGTCTCAAGGGTCAGAAGAGGGTCAACGGGTCTATCGGCTGGGGCTCGGGCAGGGGAGCCAGCTCCGGCAGGCGGGTGCGTACGGCCTCGTGGAAGGCGCGGGCCAGCCGCGGCGCGTCGGCGTTGTCGGGCGTGTGGAGGAAGAACGTGGGGGAACGGCCCTCCCTCAGCCACTCCGTGACCGTGCCCAGCCACGCCTGCCAGCCCTCGACCGTACGGGACTCCGCGTCCCGCCCCAGATAGCGGACGATCGGGTGGGCCGTGAGGGCGCGCATGCGGCGCGGGACGCGGGGTTTCTTGGTCCACGCGTCGCGTTCGGCGTCGCTCGTCGGCGGGCTCTGGAAGAGGGCCGTCGTGTCGAACGGGACCCACTCGGCGTCCACGGCCGCCAGGACGCGTTCCAGGAGCCGTTCCGACCGCTCGTCCTCGAAGAACGCGCGGTGGCGGACCTCGACGGCGTACCTGTACGAGCGGGGGAGCCGGCGGAGGAAGGCGGCCAGGACGCCGGCGTCGCCCGGCGCGAACGAGCCGGGAAGCTGCACCCACAGGGCGTGGGCTCTGGGTCCTAACGGCTCGATCGCGTCCAGGAAGGAGTGAAGGTCCTCGTTGATTTCGGTGAGGCGGCGTTCGTGCGTGATGACCTTGGGGAGTTTGACGACGAAGCGGAAGTCAGGGGTGGTCTGGCGGGCCCAGGAGTCGACCGTGCTCCTTGTCGGGGTCGCGTAGAAGGTCGTGTTGCCTTCCACGGCGTCGCACCAGGTCGCGTACGAGCGCAGGCGCTCGCCCGGAGGGAGCTGCTCGGGCAGGAAACGACCTGGCCAGCGCGCGTGAGTCCACATCGCGCATCCCACATGAAGCCGCATGGCTCGACGGTATCGGAGATCCGCCGAGACGCCGTCGCGGCCTTGGCCGAAGGTTGTCATACGAGTGATGGCTTCGTATGATGACTGACAACATCCATACCGCCGACCGCTTGGACCGCCATGGCCGCCGACCGCATCCGCCACGTCTCACTCTCCTCCGTCACGCTTCCGCTGGACGTCCCCATCAGCGACGCCAAGGTCCTCACCGGACGGCAGAAGCCGATGACCGAGATCGCCTTCCTCTTCGCCGAGATCTCGACGGAGCAGGGCCATCAGGGCACCGGCTTCAGCTACTCCAAGAGGGCGGGCGGGCCGGCGCAGTACGCCCATGCCAAGGAGGTCGGGGAGAATCTCCTCGGCCAGGATCCCTCCGACATCGGCAAGGTGTACGACGTGCTGCTGTGGGCGGGCGCGTCGGTCGGCCGTTCCGGCGTGGCCACGCAGGCGCTGGCCGCCATCGACATCGCGCTGTGGGACCTGAAGGCGAAGCGTGCCGGGTTGCCGCTGGCGAAGCTGCTGGGGGCCTACCGCGACTCGGTGCGGACGTACAACACCTCAGGTGGCTTCCTGCACGCGCCGATCGAAGAGGTCAAGGCGCGGGCGAGCCGGTCGCTCGCGGACGGCATCGGCGGGATCAAGATCAAGGTGGGGCAGCCGGACACGAGGGAGGATCTGCGGCGGCTGGCGGCGGTCCGGGAGCATATCGGGGACGATGTGCCGTTGATGGTGGATGCCAATCAGCAGTGGGATCGTGCGACGGCGTTGCGGTTCGGGCGGGCGGTGGAGGAGTTCGGGCTCGTGTGGATCGAGGAGCCGTTGGACGCCTATGACGCCGAGGGGCATGCGCAGCTGGCCGCCGCCCTCGACACGCCGATCGCCACCGGCGAGATGCTCTCCAGCGTCGCCGAGCACGTCCGCCTCATCGAGGCGCGCGCCGCCGACATCATCCAGCCGGACGCCCCGCGCGTCGGCGGGATCACGCCCTTCCTCCGCCTGGCCACCCTGGCCGACCACGCGGGGCTGCAGCTGGCACCCCACTTCGCGATGGAGATCCACCTCCACCTGGCCGCCGCCTACCCGCGCGAGCCCTGGGTCGAGCACTTCGAATGGCTCAACCCCCTGTTCAACGAGCGGCTCGAGACGCGCGACGGCCGCATGCTCGTGCCCGACCGGCCAGGGCTCGGCTTCACGCTCAGCGAGCAGTGCCGCAAGTGGACCGTCGACAGCGTCGAGTTCGGGAAGGCCTGACCCGTGGGCGACCGCGTCGAGTCGGTACGGTTCGGCCACTACGCCGTGCCGCTCGCGTACGCGGTGAGCGACGCCAAGGTCGCCACTGGCCGCCAGCGGCCCCTGTCCCAGATCGACGTTCTGACCTGTGAGGTCGCGACTCGTGACGGCTTGGCGGGGCTCGGGTTCTCCTACACGACCCGGGCGGGCTGCCGGGCACAGTTCGCCCATGCCGAGGAGGTCGGGGAGGATCTCCTCGGCCAGGATCCTTCCGACATCGGCGGGATCTACGACCGGCTGCTGTGGGCGGGCGCGTCGGTCGGTCGTTCCGGCGTGGCCACGCAGGCGCTGGCGGCGGTCGATGTCGCGCTGTGGGATCTGAAGGCGAATCGCGCGGGGTTGCCGCTGGCGAAGCTGCTGGGGGCCCACCGCGACTCCGTGCGGACGTACAACACGTCCGGGGGTTATCTCCAGGCGCCGATCGAGGAGATCAAAGAGAAGTCGGAACGGTCTCTCCGGGACGGCATCGGCGGGATCAAGATCAAGGTGGGGCAGCCGGACACGAGGGAGGATCTGCGGCGGCTGGCGGCGGTCCGGGAGCATATCGGGGACGATGTGCCGTTGATGGTGGATGCCAATCAGCAGTGGGATCGTGCGACGGCGTTGCGGTTCGGGCGGGCGGTGGAGGAGTTCGGGCTCGTGTGGATCGAGGAGCCGTTGGACGCCTATGACGCCGAGGGGCATGCGCAGCTGGCAGCCGCCCTCGACACGCCGATCGCCACCGGCGAGATGCTCTCCAGCGTGCCCGACCTCGTGCGCCTCATCGACCTGCGCGCCGCCGATTATCTCCAGCCCGACGTGCCGCGGGTGGGTGGCATCACGCCCTACCTCAAGGTCGTCGCGCTGGCCGATCACGCCCACCTGCAGGTCGCGCCGCACTTCGTGATGGAGATCCACGTCCACCTGGCCGCCGCCTACCCGCGCGAGTCCTGGGTGGAGCACATCGAGTGGCTCTCGCCGCTGTTCGACGAGCGGCTCGAGCTCGAGGGCGGGCGCATGCGGGTGCCCGACCGCCCGGGTCTCGGCCTCAGCCTGGCCGAGGAGGCCGCAGGGTGGCGGCTCGGCGAGGTCGAGTTCCGAGCCTCAGCCCCGGCAACGCGGCCACGGGGTGGTGGCTCGGCGAGGTCGAGTTCCGAGTCGTCGCCAGGTAGGTTGTGAGCCGTGTCGCCAGATCAGAGGCTCGATCGCGACAGCGGGCGCGGGCTCGCGCATGAGCTCGTCGAACGGCTCAAGGCGCGCATCCTCGCCGGCGAGATCCAGCCCGGCCAGAAGCTGCCGACCGAGTCCTCGCTGGTCGAGGAGTTCGGCGTGAGCCGCACGGTGGTCCGCGAGGCCATCTCGCGGCTCCAGGCGGCGGGCCTCGTCGAGACCTTCCAGGGCCGCGGCTCGTTCGTGCTGGCAGTGCCCGCCTCCACGACCTTCTCCGTGGAGGCGTCGCAGATCCGGACGCACCGCGACGTGCTCGACATGATCGACTTCCGGATCGGTGTCGAGTCGGAGTCGGCGGGGCTGGCCGCGGAGCGCCGTACCGACCTGCAGCTCAAGGCCATCGAACGGGCCCTGGTCGACCTCGGGCGCTCCGGCGAGCAACCGAGCAGCGCCGTCGAGGCCGACTTCCAGTTCCACCTCAAGATCGCGCTCGCCTCGGGCAACCGGTTCTACTCCGACCTGCTGGCGTCGTTCGGGCCGATGGTGATCATGCTGCCGCGCACGCGGCTGGAGCACGCGTACACGGTGTCGGACGCCACGCACCTCACCCGGGTGACGCTGGAGCACGAGAACATCTACCGCGCCATCGCCGACCAGGACGCGGCGGCGGCACGGGCCGCGATGCGGCTCCACCTGTCCAACTCCCGGGCCCGTCTCCAAGCCCCCTGACCACGCCGGCCGCTCGAGCGCTCCCCGTGCGGGCCTGGCGTGGGCGGGCTACCAGCGGGACTTGTTGGGGGTGAAGTCCGGGACCACCGTGCGCATGTAGGCCGTGTCCTCGCGCCCGCGCTGCCCGCACCGTACGTACTGCTCGTGCAGCACCCCCAGCGCGTCCTCGTCCAGCTCCACCCCGAGGCCGGGGCCGGTCGGCACGGCCACGCTGCCGTCGCGGAACTCCAGCACCCCCGGCTTGACGACCTCTTCGCTCTTCCACGGGTAGTGCGTGTCGCAGGCGTAGGTGAGGTTGGGGGTGGCGGCCGCGAGGTGGGTCATCGCGGCGAGGCTGACGCCGAGGTGGGAGTTCGAGTGCATCGACAGCCCCATGCCGAACGTCTCGCAGATGCCGCCAAGCAGCGCCGAGCGCCGCAGCCCGCCCCAGAGGTGGTGGTCGGACAGGACGACCTGTACGGCGTCCGCGGCCACGGCGGGCTTCAGGTGCTCGAACGCGATGACGCACATGTTGGTGGCGAGGGGGATGTCGGTGTGCCGGGCGACCTCCGACATGCCGTCGATGCCGGGCGTCGGGTCCTCGAGGTACTCCAGGACGCCGGCCAGCCGCTGCGCCACCTTGATGGAGGTGTCCACGGTCCAGGCGCCGTTGGGGTCGATGCGCAGCGCGTGGCCGGGGAAGGCGGCGGCCAGCGCCTCGACGGTCTCGACCTCGTGCGCGGGCTCGAAGACGCCGCCCTTGAGCTTGATGGCGGTGAAGCCGTAGTCGGCCACCATCCGCCGGGCCTGGGCCACCATCTGCTCGGGCGTGACGCCCCGCCCCCAGGAGTCCTCGTCCTGGCCGGGGTGACCCGCCCACTTGTAGAAGAGGTAGGCGGAGAACGGCACCCGGTCGCGTACGGCGCCGCCGAGCAGGTCGCTGACCGGGCGGCCGAGCGTCCTGCCCTGCAGGTCGAGCAGCGCCACCTCGAAGGGCGCGGCCACGGTGTCGACGGCGCTGGAGACCTCCAGCATGCCGCCGAAGCTCGCGCCCGCGCCGCCGGTGGACGCGCCGAGCGTCTCCTCGACGACGCGCCGGAGCCCGTGGGCGTCGAACACGTCAAGGCCCGGCAGGGCGGCGGCGACGGCGCCGAGGCGGTCGAGGTGTGCCTGGTCGGCGTAGGTCTCGCCCAGCCCCACCAGCCCCGAGTCGGTGTGCGCCTGGACGATGGCGCGCAGCACGAACGGCTGGTGCACGCCGACGACGTTGAGCAGGGGCGGGTCGTGGAAGGCGACCGGGGTGACGGTGACCCGGCTGATCCGCCCGCCGCTGCGCGCGTTCACCGCGCCGGAAAGCACGCTCACTGGGCCGCCTTGACCGTGAGGACCGGGACGCTGGCCTCCATGAGGATGCGCTGCGCCTCACTGCCGAGGATGAACTTGCCCACCAGCGACCGATGCCGCAGCCCGATGATGATGAGCGTGCCGCCGGTCTCCTTGATGAGGTTCTCGAACGTCTCGGGCAGGTCGTCGTCGTGGAGCGGCTGGCGTACCTCCGCGTCCACGCCGGCGGCCCGCGCGCGGGCGAGCAGCGCGGTGGATGCGGCGTCGTCGATCTTGTGCTCGTCCACGGGCGCGCCGCGGCGCGGCGAGTTCACGATGATCACGCGCTCGGAGCGCAGCGCGCCCTCGCGCAGGCCCGCCTCGACCGCGGCCTCTCCCTCGGGCGTGGGCAGGTATCCGACGAGGATCGTCATGGCGTCTTCTCCTCAACTGGAGCGTCAACTGGAGCGGAGGTCTTCCGGCGACGGCGCACGGCTTTGCGGATCAGCGGCAGGAAGGCGACCAGCACGACCAGGGCGAGCACCGTTCCCGAGATGGGGCGGGTGAAGAAGCCGGTCGGGTCGCCGCCGAAGATGAGCAGCGCCTGCCGCGACGAGTTCTCGATCATCGAGCCGAGCACGAACGCCAGCACCAGCGGCCCCGGCTCGAAGCCGAACTTCTTCATCAGGTAGCCGAGCAGGCCGAAGACGATGACCAGGAAGATGTCGTAGACCTGGTTGTTCACGGTGTACGCGCCGAGCAGCGTGATGAGCACCGTGATCGGGGCCAGGATCGCGGGCCGCACGCGCAGGATCTTCACGAAGACGCCGACCATCGGGATGCTCATGATGAGCAGCAGGATGTTGCCGATGTACATCGAGTTGATGACGCCCCAGAACACGTCCGGGTGCTCGGTGACGAGCTGCGGCCCAGGCTGGATGCCCTGGATGAGCAGCGCACCGAACATCAGGGCCATCGTCGCGTTCGCCGGGATGCCGAGGGTCAGCAGCGGGATGAACGACGACGTGGCGGCGGCGTTGTTGGCGGTCTCGGGCGCGGCCACGCCCTCGACGGCGCCCTGGCCGAAGCGCTCCGGCTGCTTGGCGCGCCGCTTCTCGACGGCGTAGGCCGCCAGCGAGGACAGCACCGCGCCGCCGCCGGGCAGGACGCCCAGGACGAAGCCGATGAGCGAGCCGCGGCCGATGGCGCCCTTGGCCTGGCCGAGGTCCTGGCGGGACGGCCACACGTTGCCGACCTTGGCCGGCGCGTGCACCTTGTTGTGCCGTTCCTCCAGGTTGTAGAGGATCTCGCTGAGGCCGAACAGGCCCATGGCGATCGGGATGAAGTCGATGCCCTCGGCCAGGTTCAGGCTGTCGAAGGTGAACCGTTCGGCGCCGGTGAAGGTGTCGCGGCCGACGGTCGCGATGAACAGGCCGACGCAGGCCGCGATGATCGCCTTGAGCTTGTTGCCGTTGCCCACCGAGGAGATCAGCAGCACGCCGAGCACGCCGAGGGCCGCGTACTCGGGCGGGCCGAAGTCGAGCGCGAACCCGGCCACGACCGGGGCCAGCACCGTCAGGCCGATGATCGAGACGGTCCCGCCGACGAAGGAGCCGATGGCGGCGATGCCCAGCGCGGTGCCCGCCTTGCCCTGTCTGGCCAGCGCGAACCCGTCGAAGACGGTCACCACGGAGGACGCCTCGCCGGGGAGGCGGAGCAGGACCGAGGTGATGGTGCCGCCGTACTGGGCGCCGTAGAAGATGCCCGCCAGCATGATGATCGCCGAGACCGGCCCGATGCCGTACGTGATCGGCAGCAGGATGGCGATCGTCGCGCCGGGGCCGAGCCCGGGCAGCACGCCGATGAGCATGCCGATGATGACGCCGATGAGGCAGTAGAGCAGATTGCTCGGCTCCAGGACGACGCCGAAGCCGTTGAGTATGGGGGAGATGTCCATGTGGTTTCTCAGATGAGGCGCGGGAGCGGGACCTGGAGCAGCACGACGAAGAGCAGGTAGAACGCGGCCACGGTCACGACGCTGACCACGATGGAGGAGCGCCACGACTCCTTGCCCAGCCAGCGCAGCCAGACGAACACCAGCAGCAGCGACGGGATCTCGAAGCCGATCAGCGGCAGCAGCACCGCGAGCAGCACGAGCGTCACCACGCCGACCGCGGTGAGCAGGCTCGCCTTGGAGAAGCGCTCGGCGTCCTGGAGCCCGCGGCCGGTGACGACGAGCGTCGCCGACAGCACGACGATGACGACGCTGATGGCGAACGGCCACAGGCCGGGGCCCGGCTGGGTGAGGCGCCCCAGCCCGAGCGCGAGGGAGCCGATCGCCCCGGCGACGCCGACGGCCAGCGCCACCAGGGCCGCGGCCACCTGCGAGACGGGGCCCGCGTGCGGCGGCCGGGTTTCCTCGGCGACCTCTTCGAGAGGGTCGATCATGGACATGCTCGCTCCTTGGAACTCATCCGGCCAGGTTGATGCCGTACTTGCTCAGCTGCTCCTTGTACGTGGCGGTGTCCTTCTGCAGCGAGGTGAGCACCTCCTGCGGGGAGACCTCCATCGGGGTGAGCGAGTTCTCCTCGTTGAACTTCTTGTACTCCGGCGTGGCGAACGTCTTCTTGGCCGCCTCCAGCAGGCGGGCCTTGACGTCCTCGGGCGTGCCCTTGGGCGCGGTCAGGAAGCGGTACTGCGTGACCAGCACGTCGAAGCCCTGCTCCTTGGCCGTCTTGACGTCCGGCAGGTAGGGGATGCGCTTGTCGGAGAAGACCGCGAGCGGGACGAGCTTGCCGGCCTTGATGTTCTCGACGGCCTCGCCGATCTGCATGGTCGAGACGTCGACCTGGTTGCCGAGCAGGGCGGTCAGCGCGGGGGCGCCGCCGTCGAAGGGCACGGCCGTCGCCTCGATGCCGGCCGTCTTGAACGTCAGCGCGGAGGCGAGCTGGGCGCCCGTGCCGACGCCGGTCGTGCCGTAGCGGATCGTCTTGCCGGCCTTCTTCATGTCCTCGATGGACTTGTAGCCGGACTGGGCGTTGGTCGCCATGATGTAGTCGTCACGGGAGACGCCGGTGATGACGTCGAACGACTCGATCTTCGTGGCCTCGGCGGGCGACACCGTGAGCGGCGTGATGGTGAAGAGCGAGGCGTTCTGGATGGCGATCTTGTAACCGTCGGGCTTGGCGGACTGGAGCTCCTTGGCGTTGAGCGCGCCGTTCGCGCCGGGCTTGTTGAGCACCGGTGTGGAGACGCCGAGCTCCTTGCCCATGCCCTGGGCCAGGGCCCGGGTGATGAGGTCGGTCGAGCCGCCGGCGGACGCGCCGACGCTGAACTCGATGTTGCCCGTCGGATATTTCCCGTCACCGCCACCGGAGGACGTCGTCTTGACACCGCCGCACGCGGTCAGCGCGAGCGCCGCGGCGGAGCCGATGACACCCACGAGAAGGCGGCGGGTGGTCGTCCGGGATGTCGGCATGGACTTTCTCCTTCGTACGAGCGGTGTGTATGGAGGTTACGGGGTGGTTTCCGCTCTGTAGTCTCCGGAGACTAGGTACCAGCCTCGATGCCTGTCCAGGCTCATTTCGGTATCAGGTGATACTCTGCGGGCATCATGCTAACACTCGATCAAATCCGGGCATTCGTGGCGGTCGCCGAGGAGCTCCACTTCGGCCGGGCCGCCGATCGACTCCGCATGACGCAGCCGCCGCTCAGCCGCCACATCCAGAAGCTGGAGCGCACGATCGGCGTGACCCTTCTGGAACGTGACAACCGCCGCGTGGTGCTCACCGACGCCGGGCGCGGCTTCCTGGAGGACGCGCGGCGCATGCTCACGCTCGTCGACACCGCGGGCGACCGGGCGCGCCGCATCGCGAAGGGCGCCGCGGGCACGGTACGGCTCGGCTTCACCGCGGTCTCGGCCATCAGCATGCTCGGCGGGCTCCTGCGCCGCCTCGCGGAGGAGTTGCCGGAGATCGACGTCATCCTCCATGAACGGGTGACCGCCGGGCAGGTCGACGGCATCCTGCGCGGCGAGCTCGACATGGGCCTCGCCCGCCCGCCCTTCGACATCGCCGCGCTCCACTCCCGGCTCGTCTTCCGCGAGCCGCTGTGCGCCGTGGTCCCCGTCGGCCATCCGCTCGCCGGCCTCGACCGGCCGCTCGCCCCCGACGACTTCGACGGCCTGCCGGTCATCAGCTACAACCCCGTGCAGTCGCGTTACTTCCACGAGCTGACCGTCCGGTTCCTCACCAACGCCCACCCCAGGATCGAGCAGCAGGTGCATCAGATCCTCACCGCCGCCCTCCTCGTGGCGGCCGGACGCGGCGTGGCGCTGGTGCCCGCCAGCGCGCGGTCGCTCGGCATCGAGGGCATCGCCTTCTGCGATCTGATCCGGGGCGGCGGCGACCCGCTGGACGGCGGCCAGGGAAGGAACGTCCCTGGAAGAAGCGGCAACGCCGGCGAGCCGGTCGAGCTGCACGTCATCTGGAACCACGCCTCGACCAATCCCGCCATGTGGCGCGTGCTCGAGCTGCTCCGGAGCCCGGGCCATGACGATGCCCTGTCGGTATCGTCGGATACAGAATCGCACTTGGACAGGAATCCACCCTCCTCCTAGCCTGACGGCGTCAGCCTTACCGGCGGTGCGGGGGGATCCCACGGCCGCGTGCAAACCAGAGGACGTTCATGCCGAATTTCTCGCCGCAGGAGCTCGCCGCCCAGCTCAAGGGCGGCCTGCTGTCGTTCCCCGTCACGCACTTCACCGAGGACCTGCAGTTCGACGAGGCGGGCTACCGTGACCACCTGTCCTGGCTGAGCACGTACCCGGTGGCCGGTCTGTTCGCCGCGGGGGGCACCGGCGAGGGCTTCTCGCTGACCGCCGCCGAGATCGACCGGGTGGTGCGGGTGGCGGTGGACGAGGTGAACGGCAGGGTCCCGGTCGTGGCCCCGGCCACGGGCGGCACCGCGAGCGCCGTCGCGCAGGCCCAGGCCGCCGAGGCCGCGGGGGCCGACGGGCTGCTGCTCATGCCCCCGTACCTCACGGAGGCCGGGCAGGACGGTCTGGTCGAGCACGTCTCCGCGGTCTGCCGCGCCACGAACCTCGGCGTCATCGTCTACAGCCGGGCCAACGCGATCCTGAACGACCGCTCCGTCAGCGCCCTGGCCGACCGGAACGACAACCTCGTCGGGTTCAAGGACGGCGTCGGCAACATCGAGAACCTCACGCGCATCTACGCCACCGTCGGCGACCGCCTGGCCTACATCGGCGGCCTGCCCACGGCCGAGACGTTCGCGCTGCCGCTGCTCCAGCTCGGCATGAGCACGTACTCCTCGGCGATCTTCAACTTCGTGCCGCAGTACGCGCTCGACTTCTACGCCGACGTCCGGGCCCAGAACCGGGAGGCCGTCTACCGGCGGATCAAGGAGTTCCTGGTCCCGTACCTGGACATCCGCGACCGCCAGAAGGGGTACGCCGTGTCGATCATCAAGGCGGGCCTGGCCGCCGTGGGACGTCCGGCTGGACCGGTGCGCCCGCCGCTGCAGAACCTCACCGACGGCGAGCTCGCCGAACTGACCGCCCTCATCAACAAGATCAGCTAGGTCATGACTCCCACCATCCAGCGCGTCGAGGTCGTCCCGGTGGCCGGGTACGACAGCATGCTGCTCAACCTCAGCGGCGCCCACGGACCCTTCTTCACCCGCAACGTCGTCATCACCACCGACTCCGACGGACGCGCCGGCCTCGGCGAGGTGCCCGGTGGCGAGGCGATCCGCCGGACGATCTCGGAGGCGGCCGAGCTGCTGATCGGGCAGCCCGTGGCGCGCTACCGCAGCCTGCTGCGGTCGGTGGCGGCGCGGTTCGCCGACCGGGACGCCGGCGGGCGCGGCGCCCAGACCTTCGACCTGCGCACCACCGTCCACGCGGTCACCGGCCTCGAGTCGACCCTGCTGGACCTGCACGGCCAGCACCTCGGCCTGCCCGTGGCCGAGCTGCTGGGCGAGGGCCGCCAGCGGGACCGGGTGCCGATGCTGGGCTACCTCTTCTACGTCGGCGACCCGGGGAAGACCGATCTGCCCTACCTGGTGGACGACGCGGGCGACGACCGCTGGTCCCGGCTGCGGCGCAAGGAGGCGCTCACCCCCGACGCGGTGGTCGCGCTGGCCGAGGCGGCGCAGGAGCGCTACGGCTTCGCCGACTTCAAGCTCAAGGGCGGGGTCCTGGCCGGGGAGGAGGAGGTCGAGGCGGTCAGGGCGCTGGCCCGCCGCTTCCCGGACGCGCGCGTCACCCTCGACCCCAACGGCGGCTGGCTGCTCGCCGACGCGGTCCGGCTGTGCCGCGGGCTGGGCGGCGTCCTGGCCTACGCCGAGGACCCGTGCGGCGCCGAGGGCCGCTTCTCGAGCCGGGAGACCATGGCCGAGTTCAGGCGGGCCACCGGCCTGCCCACCGCGACGAACATGATCGCCACGGACTGGCGCGAGATGGCCCACGCCGTACGCGCGAACGCGGTGGACATCCCGCTCGCGGACCCGCACTTCTGGACCATGGCCGGCTCGGTCCGCGTCGCCCAGCTCTGCCACGACTTCGGGCTGACCTGGGGGTCGCACTCCAACAACCACTTCGACATCTCGCTGGCCATGTTCACGCACGTCGGAGCGGCCGCCCCCGGGGAGATCACGGCGCTGGACACGCACTGGATCTGGCAGGACGGGCAGGCGCTCACGACCCGGCCGTTCCAGATCACGGACGGCGCGATCGACGTGCCCACCGCTCCCGGGCTCGGCGTCGAGCTCGACCGCGCGGCGCTGGCCGAGGCCCACGAGCTCTACCTCCGCCACGGGCTGGGCGCCCGCGACGACGCCGTGGCCATGCAGTACCTGGTGAAGGGCTGGACGTTCGACCCGAAACGCCCCTGCCTCGTCCGCTGACCTCGGCCCGCCGGGCGGCGGGCACTTCGCCTAGTGTTGGCCTATGGGCATGGTCGGGACGGTCGGGCTGGTGCTGCACCCTCAGCGCGATTCCAAGAAAGCGATAGACACCATCCTGCGCTGGGCCGGTGAGAAGGGCGTCACCGTGCTCGGCCTGCCCGAGGAGGTGGGCCGCATCGACTGCACCGCCGTGCCCGTCGACGCCAAGGCCCTCGTCGAGCGGGCCGATCTGCTGGTCGGGCTCGGGGGCGACGGGACGATGCTGCGGACCATGCGGCTGCTGGCCGGGCGGCCCACGCCCATCCTGGGGGTCAACCTCGGCAAGCTCGGGTTCCTGGCCGAGATCGACGTGGACGAGCTGGCCGGCACGTTGTCGGCCATCGACAACCATCGGTACACGATCGAGTCGCGCATGGCGATCAGGAGCCGCATCAACGGCACGGACGTGACCGCCTTCAACGACATCGCGCTCGTCCGGATCCCGGGCGAGGGGCTGGCGGCGGTGTCCGTCACCCCCGCCGGCAGCGACTTCGTGCGCTTCGCCGCCGACGCGGTGATCGTGGCCACGTCCACCGGCTCGACCGCCTACAGCTTCTCCGCCGGCGGGCCCATCGTGTCGCCCCGGGTCGAGGCGGTGCTGGTGGTGCCGGCCGCCGCGCACTCGGCGTTCAACCGGGCGCTGGTGCTGCCCGCCGACGAGGACGTGACGCTGGAGGTGCTGTCCACCAGCGGGCGGCTGGCGGTGGAGGTCGACGGGGCCGTGGTGGGGCATCTGTGCCCCGGTGACACGATCACGGTGGCCGCGTGGCCGGGAGCGGCGAAGGTCGTCCGGCTGGGCACCACGTTCTACGAGCGGGCCCGGCGCAAGCTGCGGGTGGACGGCAGCATCGAGGCGTACTGACCGGCACCTATGTGCGGGCGCGGCGACGGTGACGGGCCGGACGCTCCGCGGGTTTGAAGAGGTCTTCCTGGGCGTCGCGCGGCGTGAAGAAGCCGTCGTGCGAGTCCTCGGCAGGCTCGGCGGGCTCCTCCGGGTGGTGGCGGGAGGCCGTCAGGGCCGCCAGCGCCGTGGTGATCGGGACGGCGGCGATGAGGCCCAGCGTGCCGACGATGCTGCGGACGATCTCCTGGGCGATGACCGGCGTCGTCAGCACGTCGCCCAAGGGCTCCTGGCCGATGCTGAACAGCAGCAGCAGCGGCAGTGACGCCCCGGCGTACGCCAGGATGATCGTGTTGATCACTGACGCGATGTGCGCCCGGCCGATGCGGCCGGCCGCCCGGTAGAGGCGGGCGAAGCCGTACGACGGGTTGGCGTGGGCCAGCTCGGCCACCGTCACCGCCTGCGTGACCGTGACGTCGTCGAGCACGCCCAGCGCGCCGATGATGATGCTCGCCAGCAGCAGACCCTGCGTGTCGATCTTCAGGCTCATGTCGAGCGCGAGCGCGCTGTCGTCGGTGATGCCGTTGAGCCGGGCGAACCCCAGCGCCCCGTACGACAGCACGCCCGTGAGCGTCAGGCTGGCCAGCGTGCCCAGCACGGCCATGGAGGTGGGCAGCGAGAAGCCGTGCGTCAGGTAGAGCACGGTCAGCATGATCGCCGACGCCCCCACGATGGCCACCAGCAGCGGCGGCTCGCCCTCCAGGATGCCGGGGATGACGAACGTCAGCAGCAGCACGAACGTGATCACCAGCCCGGCCAGCGCCGTCACCCCGCGCCAGCGGCCGAAGGCGATGACCGCCAGCGCGAACGCCGCCCCGAACACCCACAGCGGCGTCGTCCGGTCGTGGTCGGAGATCTGGTACTTCCCGTCCGCGTCGCGCAGCAGGATCACGTCGTCGTCCGCGGCGAAGCGCTGCGCGCCCGGCCCGCTGGGCAGCCGGAGCGTGACGACCTCGCCGCCGTCGACCCGGACGACCGCGTTCCCGCAGGTGGCGGGGTCCGGCTGGGGCGCGCCATCCGGGGCTGGGGAGCACTGTTTGAGCTGGACGCCGGTGACCGTCCCCGTGACGCGCTGCACGCTGGACTGCGCGGCGCCGCTGTCCGCCCTGCCGTCCGGCCAGAGCCACACCAGGGCCGCCAGCGTGATGACCGCCAGCGGCACCAGCACGGCCAGGCCGGCCATCACCGTCCGCCGCGAGGTGGGGGGATGCGCGTGACCGGCGCCCATCGAAGTCTCCCGTTAAGTCAACGTCCTGCTCGGGGGACGACAGTACTGCACGGCGCCCGGCTGGGTAGGCGTAAGGCATGTCGTGGCTGGTGGGCACCTCGGGGTGGCAGTACAGGCACTGGCGCGGGGTGCTCTATCCGGAAGGCGTGCCGCAGCGGCTCTGGCTGGAGAGGTACGCCGAGGAGTTCCCGACGGTCGAGAGCAACAACGCGTTCTACCGGCTGCCGAGCCCCGAGACGTTCGCGGCATGGCGGGACCGCACGCCCGGCGGGTTCGTGATGGCGGTCAAGGCCAGCAGGTTCCTCACCCACATCAAGCGGCTGGCCGACCCCGAGGAGCCGGTGGAGCGGCTGATGAGCCGCGCGGCGGAGCTGAAGGACAAGCTCGGGCCCGTCCTGCTGCAGCTTCCACCGACGCTGAAGGCCGACCCGGGCAGGCTCGACAGGTGCCTGCGCTGCTTCCCCGCGGGCGTGCGGGTGGCCGTGGAGCCGCGGCACGAGTCCTGGTGGACGGAGGAGATCCGCGAGATACTCGGCGCGCACGAGGCCGCCCTGTGCTGGGCGGACCGGCTGGGCAAGCCGCAGAACCCGCTGTGGCGCACCGCCGAGTGGGGCTACGTGCGCCTGCACGAGGGTCCGGCTCGCTGGGCGTACGGCGACACCGCGCTGAAGACCTGGGCGAAACGCGTGCACGAGGCGGGCTGGCGGGACGTGTACGTCTATTTCAACAATGATCCTGAAGGAGCGGCTGTGCGTAACGCGAGAAGGTTTGCCAGACTCGGCTAATGCACACGCGGCTATACAGGAACGGCGTCCTCGAGAAGGAAGGGTTCCCCGTCGAGGATGTCTCCGACTACGTGGGCGACCCGGACAACGCGATCTGGTTCGACCTGTGCAGCCCCTCGCCCGCCGACCTCACCGTGATCGGTGAGGAACTGGGGCTGCACGAGCTGGCGCTCGAGGACGTGCTTTCCGACCATCAGCGGCCGAAGGTCGATATTTACGACAACCATTTGTTCATCACGGTCTACGGCGTGCACTTCGACGCGGACCGGCTCGACCCCGTCGAGGTGAACGTCTTCGTCACCAGGAACGCCCTGGTCACCGTGCGCGAGAGCAGCCACTTCGACATCGGCGAGGTGGTCAGGCGCTGGGACGCCGCCTCCCGCCTGGCCGGCCATGGCGTGTCGTTCCTGCTGCACGGCCTGCTCGACTACGTGGTGGACAGCCAGTTCGACCTGGTGCAGGAGCTCGACGCGCAGTCGGAGGCGCTGGAGGAGTCGCTGTTCGAGGAAGAGGGGGTGCCGGACGGCAGGGCGCTGCAGCGCAAGATGTACGAGCTGCGGAAGAACACCACCCGGCTGCGCAAGATCTCGATGCCGATGCGCGAGGTGGTCGGCACCCTGCTCCGCCGCGACCAGGAGCTCGTCGGCGACCCCGTGATGGCCCCGTACTACGAGGACGTCCACGACCACGTGCTGCGCGTGGCCGAATGGGTCGAGTCGATCCGCGACATGCTGGCCAACATCCGCGAGACCCGCCTGTCCCAGCAGGGCTTCCGGCTGAACGAGATCATGAAGCGGCTCACGGGCTGGGCCGCGATCATCGCCGTGCCCACCGCGATCAGCGGCTTCTACGGGCAGAACGTCCCCTATCCGGGCGAGGGCCAGTCGTGGGGCTTCTGGACGTCCTCCATCCTGACGGCCGTCATGTCCGTGGGGCTGTACATGGCCTTCAAGAAGAGGGACTGGCTATGAGGCGGTAAGGCGGGGGCAGGGTTCGCCGCGCACGGCCAGCCGCGGCTCCACGGCCAGCCGGACCTCCGCCGCCCCTGAGGCGGGATAGAGGGGCAGGCAGCGGCCGCCCGACACCAGGGTCCTGCGGCCGATCGGGGTGGTGAGCAGGGACAGCTCCTCGTACGTGGCGGGCGCGGCGAGGCGCAGCACCCACGTGCCGTCCGAGGCGCGAGTACGCGTCCCGTCGAGCGCGTAGTAGTCCAGGACGCTCTCGTTGGCCGACACCACCGCCCGCATGGTGAAACGACGCCCCTCCACGGTGAACACCTCCGCGGAGGGCGCCCGGTAGATCGAATGCACGTACCGGATGGAGAAGGCGCCCGAGACGACGGGCAGGCCGTTCACGGTGAGGCGCCCGGCGCCGGCGCCGGCGCAGAGCGCCGCCACCGCCGCGAGCGCCACCAGCAGCTTCGTCAGGCCTTTTCCTTGTAGTAGCGGGCCGCACCGGGGTGCAGCTCGACCGGCGCGACCTGCTGACCCAGCTTGACGTCGAGCTTCTTGGCCTCCGGGTGCACGGCCGACAGCTCGGCCTTCTTCTCGAACAGGGTCCTGGTGATGTCGTAGGCGAGCTGGTCGCTCATCTTGTCGGGCACCAGCAGCACGTTGGCGATGCCGACGGTCTTGACCGTGCCGGACAGCTTGTAGACGGACATGTCGATGTCGAGCCCGACGTACTGCGGGCCGTACGTGGACTGCATCTTCGCCAGCACGTCGCTGGTGTCGATCAGCTTCATGTCCGGCTTGCTCGTGGCCAGGTCGGTGATGCCCGCCGTGGGCAGGCCGCCGACCCAGAAGAACGCGTCGATCGTGCCGTCCTTGGCGGCCTGGACCGACTCGTTGATCGACAGCTGCTGCTTGGTGATGTCGCTGTCCGGGTTGATCCCGGCCGCCTGCAGGACCCGCCTGGCCACGACCTGGGTGCCGGAGTTGGCCGGACCGAGCGAGACGCGCTTGCCCTTCAGATCGGCCACCTTGGTCGCGCTGACGCCGGGCGCGACCACGAGCTGCGTGTAGTTGTCGTAGATGCGGGCGATGGCCTTGACGGGCTGCTTCGCGGTGAAGGTGTCCTTGCCGTTGACCGCGTCGGCGGCGGTGTCGGACTGGGAGAAGCCGATGTCGGCCTTGCCGGAGGCCAGCAGCTTGATGTTCTCGACGGAGGCCGACGTGACCGACGCGGTGGCCTGGGTGTTGGCGATGTTGGCCGACAGCTGCTTGGCCAGGCCGCCGCCGTACACGTAGTAGACGCCCGTCGTGCCGCCCGTGGCGATCGACAGCCGGTTGCCCGAGCCGCCCGCGCCACCCCCGCCGCAGCCCGCCGCGGTCAGGACGGTCGCGGCGACTATCGCAAAGATCCGCTTCACGCTGAGTCCCTTCTCCTTCTTCTGACGAGGTGCACGGCCGCGGCCACGGCCAGGACGGCCAGTCCCGCGACGATGGGGACAGGCTCGAGGAACAGCAGCAGCACCGCGGCCACCGCCGCGAGCGCCCGCTCCGGCCACCCGGCCAGGCCGCCGGTGGCCATGGCGAGGGCCGCCACGGCGACCGCCGAGACGGCCGTCATCAGCAGCACGGTGCCGATCGGCCCCTGGCCGAGCAGCGCCTGCCCGTTGGGCGTCAGCACGAAGGCGAACGGCACCAGGAAGGCCGGCAGCGTGTAACGCCAGGTCATCATCATCGTCTTGTACGTGTTGCCGCCGGTGATCGCGGCCGCCGCGACCGCGGACAGCGCCGTCGGCGGGCTCACCTCCGACAGCACCGCGTAGTAGAAGACGAACATGTACGCCTCGGCCTGCGTCACGCCGAGCGTGGTGAGTGCCGGGCCGATGATCACCGCGGCGATGATGAAGCTCGCGGTGACCGGCACGGCGAGGCCCAGCAGCATGACCGCGATCGCGGACATGAGCGTGGTCAGGATGAGGTTGCCCGCGGCGATGTCCACGATGATCGCGCTGAGGTTCAGCCCGAGGCCGGTCTGCGTGATGACGCCGACGATGATGCCCGCCGCCGCGCAGACCGCGGTCACCGGCAGCACTTCGAGGGTGCCCTTGGCCAGCGCCTGCCCGATCCGCTTGGGCCCCATCCGGTGCCGCGGATCGAGGAACGACAGCGCGAACGCGATCGCGGTGGCGATCACCACGGACTGGAACGCCGACCTGTCCAGCGCCATCAGCACGATGATGAGGATGAGCGAGCTGAAGTGGTAGCCGAAGCGCAGCAGCAGGCGGCCCGCCTTGGGCGCGTCCACCTCCACGGCGTGGGTGCCGAAGCGGCGCGAGTCGATCTCGATCGCCAGGAAGATGCCCAGGTAGTAGAGGATCGTGGGGATCGTCGCGTACAGGAGCACCTCGAGGTAGCTGACCCGGAGATACTCGGCAATGATGAACGCGGCCGCGCCCAGCGTGGGCGGCGACAGGATGGCGCCGATGCCGCCGGCGGCGAGGATGCCGCCCGCGGGCTCCTTCGGGTAGCCGGCCCGCCGCAGCACCGGCCAGGCGACGCTGCCGAGGCTGACCGTGGTGGCCACGCCCGAGCCGGACACGGTGCCGAGCAGGAAGCCGGCCGTGGTGACGGTACGGCCCGGCGCGGCGCGGGACTTGCGGAAGGCGGCGAAGCTGAGGTCGATGAAGAACCGGCTCGCGCCCGAATAGTCGAGCACGGCGCCATAGATGGTGAACAGGATGATGTAACTGGCGGCCACCTGCATGGGGACGCCGAAGAAGCCCTCGGTGCCGGTGTAGAGCTGCGAGACGATCTGGCTGAGGTCGAACCCTCGGTGGCCGATCGTCCAATCAATCGGCAAATATGAGCCGTAATAGGCATAAATCAGGAAAATTATGCAGATGATGGTCAGGGACCAGCCGACGGTGCGCCGTACCGCCTCCAGGAGCAGCACCGTCAGCGCCAGACCCGCCACGATGTCGAGGCCCGTCAGCGCGGCGCCGGAGCCCCGGTCGCGGAACGCGTCGATGTCGAGCAGGGGATGGACCAGCACGGCCAGCGCGGCGGCGGCCAGCAGCCAGTCGGCCGCGGTCGGCCGCTGCCCCGCGGTGGGCGGGCTCGCGGGACCGCCGCCGGCGCCGCGCCCGAGCAGGCGCGGCAGCAGCGGCGCCACGCCCGACCGGTAGCAGAGGAAGACCAGCGGGAGCGCCACCGCCAGGAACGTCATCCGGTGCTCCAGCGCCTCCACCGGCCAGAACACCACGACCAGCGAGTAGGCCGACAGCAGCCCGCCCACGATCCACACGCCGAGCCGAAGACCTCCGCTGAGCTCCCGCGCCGGGCGTTCCTGTTCGTGAGCGGAAACAAGTTTGGCCTCGCGGTCGCTCAGCTCGGTCAAGACGTCCTCCCCGACACGGCGTTGCAGCGGACTTTACGATCAGGTTCGACGCTGTGGGAAGACTCCGTTACCTTTTCGATTTCCGAGTCCTAGAACAAAGGTCGCGAATCCTCCGCAAGCCGCTCCACGGGCACGTCGCCCGCCTGGCTGCCGTCGCGGAGCCGTACCGACGCCCCGCCGCTCGCCGCCTCGCGCGGCCCCACGACCAGCTGGTACGGCACCAGCCGGTGCGCCCTGATCCTGGCCCCGAGGCTGCCCCGGTCGGCGGGCGCCAGCTCCGCCCGCAGCCCGGCGGCCAGGCAGCGCCGCAGCAGGTCATCGGCGGCGGGCAACTCGGCGTCCGACAGCGGCAGCACCACGGCCTGCACGGGCGCCATCCAGGTGGGGAACGCGCCCCCGTGGACCTCGATGAGGTGCGCGAGCAGGCGCTCGATGCTGCCGACGACGCTGCGGTGCACCATGACGGGGCGCTCGCCCCCGACGTAGCGCAGGTCGAAGCGCTCCGGCTGGAAGAAGTCCACCTGGACGGTCGACAGGCTGCTCTCGCGGCCCGCCGGGTCCACGATCTGGACGTCGATCTTGGGGCCGTAGAAGGCGCCCTCGCCGCGTTCCTCGTCGAAGTCGCGGCCGCGCTCCTTCAGCACCTCGCGCAGGACCGCCTCGGAGCGCGCCCACAGGCCCGGGTCGTCCACGAACTTGCCGCCGTCGCCGCGCAGCGACAGCCGGTAGCGCGCCGCCCGGATGCCGAGCCGGGCGTGCGCGGCCTCGACCAGGTCGAGCGCCGCCGCCACCTCGGCGGCGGCCTGCTCGGGCGCGCAGAACACGTGGCCGTCGTTGAGCTGGATGGCCCGCACCCTGGTCAGGCCGCCCAGGACGCCGGACAGCTCGGAGCGGTACTGCCCGCCCAGCTCGGCCAGGCGCAGCGGCAGCTCGCGGTGGCTGCGCCGGCGCGAGCGGTAGATGAGCGCGTGGTGCGGGCACAGGCTGGGGCGCAGTACGAACTCCTCTCCGCCCACGTTCATGGGCGGGAACATGTCCTCGGCGTAGTGCGCCCAGTGGCCGGATCTCTCGTACAGCTCGCGTTTGCCGAGCACGGGGGAGTTGACGTGCTGATAGCCGTTGCGGCGTTCGAGCTCGTGGACGTAGTCCTCGATGGCCTTGCGCATGGCGGCGCCGGCGGGGAGGTAGTACGGGAGGCCCGAGCCGATCAGCGGGTCGGTGTCGAAGATGCCCAGCTCGCGGCCGAGCCTGCGGTGGTCGTTCATGATCGTCCTTTGCGTGGAAAGGGCGAACGACCAGCTCCCGGGCGTCCGCCCGGGAAGCATGGATTCAGCGCGCCGGGACGGTGTCCGGCGTCGTCGTGACGAAAGCGCGCTGCATGTCTCTCACCGTAGCATCCGGGCGCTCGTGAAAAAAAGTTTCAAGAAGACCTCAAGGAATGGCAAATGATATAAAGGCTCGGTGGCCGAGATCACTCTGGACGTCTGCCAGCTGCAGGCGTTCGCCGAGGTCGGCTACCAGGTCGCGGGCGGCGGGAGCGCGCACGGGGCGATGGCGGCGCTGCGCCGGGTGGTCCCGGTCGACGCCTACGAGTTCGTAGCCTTCGATCCGGCCACGGGGCGCCACCACAGCGTCGTCTCCGACGGCCACCGGCGCATCGACCGCGACGCGGCCGAGGAGTACGCCGGGCTCGACGCGTACCGCAGGGCCCGGGCCACCCGCGCCCCGGTGCGCATGCCCGAACCGGACACCGAGCGCTATTTCCGGCGCCACCTCGCCCCCTACGGATGGCGCGCCGGGCTGACGGCGCCGCTGTTCCTGAGCGAGGGCCGCTACACGGGGCTGCTGCACCTGGCCACGAAGGACGCCTTCTTCCCGCGGATCACGGGGGCGCTGGTCGCCGCGGTGAGCCCGATGCTCGCGCACGTCACCGACCTGAGCAAATGCGTGATCGACCCGGTGGGGCTGCCGCCGGACTTCCAGGCGGTCGCCTTCGACCGGTTGGGGACCCGGCGCCAGGTGCCCGGACACGAGCCGTCGGCCGTGCTGTGCGACGAGCCGGCGGCGGCCGCGTTCGCCCGGGCGTTCATCGACTCGCGGGAGCTGAGCAGGCACGGGCTCTGGCTCGGCCGTGACGGGCGCTGGCACGAGTTACGGCTGCTCAGGGCCGGTGTCGGGTTCCAGGGGGCGCTGCAGGGCGCCATCGTGGCCGAGCGGCCGTGCCTGCTGCCGTACGACCTCACGGGGCGCGAGGTGGACGTCCTCACCCGGGTGGCGGCCGGCGACTCCAACCCGCAGATCGCCGCCGCGCTCGTGCTCAGCGTCCGCACGGTGACGACCCATCTGGAGCACATCTTCGCCAAGCTGGGCTGCGACAGCCGCACCCGCCTCACCACCAAGGCCCTGGCCGAGGGCCTGTGCCGCCTCGACGTCTGACAGCGCCGACCGCCTGGCTAGACGGCCACGCCGGCGGGGACGCGGGCCTGCAGCAGCTCGAACCAGACCGTCGTGGTGCCGCCCTCCCGCGTGAAGCCCCAGCGGTGGCTGAGCGCCTCGATCAGCGGCAGGCCACGCCCGCTGGTGGCCTGCGTGCTCGTACGGCACACGCACGGCGGCCCGTCCGACCCGGCGTCCGACACGAGCACCCGCACCGCCGTCTCCGAGCTGCTCACGGCCACGGTGAACGAGCCGCCCGCCCCGGACCTGCTGTGCAGGATCGCGTTCGTGGCCAGCTCGCTGGTGAGCAGCGCCACGTCGTCGTAGAGAGGATGGTCGCGGCCGAGCGCGGCCGTCACGAGCCCTCTGGCCCTGGACACCTGGGAGGGCACGCCCGGCAGCCGGGCCACCAGGTCGGGGAAGTCGTCTCCGTCGAGGCGATGAAAGTCCGGCGGTGCCACGGCGACCTCCCCCAAATCGGCGACGTTATGAGACGCGCCAGAGGTGCGCCGGAGATTATCGCGAAAAGGTAGGAATGCTCTTGCCGGAGGTCGGCTGCGCGAGCGCGCACGCCGACCGAGTACGCTGCGATCGACGAGTCGTCGGCCCGTGGGGGAGAGCGTGGGAGGTCGCGTGAGCAGCCTGGAGGCCGTCTGGGTGCAACCGTACGACCGGCCGGGCGTGGCGGTCGTGACCGGCGTCTTCGACATCCTGCACGTGGGCCATGTGCGCTACCTGCGGGCCGTGTCCGAGCGGGGGCTACCGCTCGTCGTCGGCGTCGAGGACGATCCCCGGGTGCGCGCGTGGAAGGGGCCGAGCCGCCCGCTCAACCCCGCGGAGGAGCGGGCCGAGGTCCTGTCCGCGCTCCGTTTCGTGACCGGCGTGTTCATCGTGACGGGGCCGCCGGAGGCGCACGGGCCCGAGGACTACATCGACCTGCTGGCCCCCATGCGACCGGCGGCGCTCGCGCACACGGCGGGCGACCCGCACGCGGGCGCCCGCGCCGCAGCGGCCGCGATCCTGGGGGCCGAGTGCTGGGAGATGGCCTCCATCCCCGGCCGGTCCACGACCCGGATCGTGAACGCCGCGGGCAAGGGATAGGGCCACCCGCCCGCACCACGGGCACGCGGTGCGCCCCGTGCGCCGAGGCGGCCAAGATCGCGTACTCTTTCGTGGCATGACGGCCGACCTGGTGGCGAAACGGGTGACGAACCTGCTGGCACCGCAAGTGCTGGTGATCACCATGCCGCCGGTCGTCGGTCTCATCGCCCAGGGGTGGGGCGGGGCGGCGTGGGGGCTGGTGGCCTCGGCGTTCTGCGGCGGCGTGCCGGCGGCGGTGATCGCGCTGGGCGTGCGTTCCGGCCGCCTCGACTCGCACCACATCGTGGACCGCGCCCGCCGCACCGGCCCGCTGCTGGCCGCGGTGGCGGCCGTGCTGGCGGCGCTGGCGCTCCTGGTCGTGATGGGCGCGCCGACGCTGCTCGTCGCCACCGTGACCGCGATGCTGGCCGCGCTGGCCGTGACCGTCCCCGTCACGCTGCGCTGGAAGATCTCCTTCCACGCCGCCGTCTCCGCGGGCACGGTCGTGGTGCTCACCCACGTGCTGCCCGCCTGGCCGACCGCGCTCGCCGGGGCCGCCGTCGTGGCGCTGGTGTGCTGGGCGAGGGTACGCCTCACGCACCACACCTGGCCTCAGGTGATCGCGGGGGCGGTGGCCGGGACGTTGACGACCTGGGGGACGCTGGCCGCGTTCGGCGTGGGCTGATCGGAATAGCGCTGCCGTCCCTCGGGTTGCCGCGAGTATGGATGTCACGAACCGCGGCCGGGTGCGCGTCGAGCCCACGGCCAAGCGTGTGAGGGCCTATCTCGGCGGCCGGGTGGTGGCCGACACCACCTCCGCTCTCCTGGTGTGGGAGGTCCCGTACTATCCCACCTACTACTTCCCGCTGGCAGACGTGGACGAGTCCGCGCTCAAGGCCACCGGCGCCACCAAGCACTCCCCGAGCAGGGGCGACGGCCTCGTCCACACCGTCGCCTCGGGAACGAGCGAGGCGGCCGACGCGGCCCTGGTCTACCGCGACTCGCCGCTGGAGCAGGTCCGCGGCCACGTCCGCTTCGAGTGGGACGCCATGGACGCCTGGTTCGAGGAGGACGAGGAGGTCTACTTCCACCCGCGCGACCCGTACACCAGGGTCGACATCCTGGCGAGCACGCGGCACGTGCGGGTCGAGGTGGACGGCGTCACCGTGGCCGACTCCCGCAGCCCGCGCATCCTCTTCGAGACGGGCCTGCCCGCCCGCTACTACCTGCCGAAGACGGACGTACGGCTCGACCTGCTGGAGCACACCGACACCGCCACCCACTGCCCCTACAAGGGCACGGCCGAATACTGGGCGGTCAACGGCCAGGAGGACCTGGCCTGGTCGTACCGCACGCCGCTGCCGGAGAGCGAGAAGATCGCCGGGCTGATCGCGTTCTACAACGAGAAGCTCGACATCTACCTGGACGGCGAGCTCCTGGAGCGCCCGAAGACCAAGTTCTCCTGAGCCCGCCCACTCACGAGGAGGGATTGCGGCCCAGGTAGCGCAGGAGGGCCGCCACGTCGTCGTCGCCCGGCTCCGGCTCCAGGGCGGCGGCGTAGGCGCCCCAGGCCCGGAGCGGCTCGACGATCTCCTGGGCCACCTTCAGCAGGGGCCGGGCCAGCTCCGGCGTCAGCGGCGACGCCTGGCCCGTGGCGACCGCGATGTCCCAGGCGTGCACGGCGGCGTCGAGCGCGCACGCCGCCGAGCCGGACCAGGGTGACATCTTGTGCGGCGGCACCGGCGTCGGCACCTCGGCGGCGTCCCGGTCGACGCCGGCCCACGCCCTGGCCGAGCGCGCCAGCGCGTCCTCCACGAACGCCACCGGGTCCGCTTCCAGCCGGCCCGACGGCTCGAACGGGTTGAACGCGGGCCCCGGCTCGCCGGTGAGCGCGGCGGCGAAGCCGATCTGGTCGCCCGCCGCGTGCTGGAGCACCTGCGTGACGTCCCAGGACGAGCAGGGCGTCGGGAGGTGCCAGGCGTCGGCGGGAACGGCTCCGGTGACCTTGCGCAGCGCCTCGTGTGCGGCGTCCAGAACGTCCCAGCCGCTGGTGATGTCGCTCATCGGTGAGCCCCTTTCGTGTTGCCCTCAGTCTAGCAGAACGGAATGATTTGTTCCACTAGCTAGCGACGCTCGGCCTCGGCCACCAAACCGCGGATCAGCATGTCCAGGGCCTGCTCGAAGTCCGCCTCCGGGTGCACGCCCTGCCGCGTGCTCCGCAGCAGCCGGCTGAAGTGCGGCAGCCGTACGGGGTCCATCTCGCGGACGTACGCGCTGACGCCCGGCTCGCCCGCGTGCGCGCCGGGCTCGCCGGTGAAGCCGCCCGTGGACAGCAGTAGCGACCCGAACACCAGGCTGTTCACCGCGCCCAGCGCCCGCCACGCGCCCACGTCGTCGAAGCCTGCCTGGAACAGCGCCCCCACCAGCGCGTCGAGCGGCTCCAGAGCGCGTACGGACGTCGGATTGGACTGGTCGGTGACCAGCGCGAGCGGCACCGCCGGATGGCGGCCGAACACCCGGTACATGCTCAGCGCCACCTCGCGCACCTGCTCGTGCCACGGCAGCGCCGGGTCCGGCCGCTCCACCTGGCCGAACACCCGCTCGGCGATGCCGTCGAGGATGTCGGCCTTGTTCGAGACATGGTTGTAGAGCGACATCGCCTCGACGCCGAGCTTCTTCGCTAGCCGTCGCATGGCAAGACCTTGCAGGCCCTCCTCGTCGGCCAGCTCCAGGGCCGCATCCAGGACCCTCTCCCTGTTCAGCGGCTCCCGCCGTGCCATTCTCCGCGCTCCCCTCTCTCGCTTGACAAAGCTTACGGTGTACGTGTTCTACTTACGACGTAAGCTTACGACGTAAGTAGGGAGCGGAAATGGCCGACGTGATCATCGTTGGCGGCGGACCCGTGGGGCTGCTGCTGGCGTGCGAGCTCAAGCTGGGCGGTGCGGACCCGCTGGTCCTCGAGGCGGCCACGGGCGAGGAGCGCAGGACGCGCAGCCTCGGCCTGCGCTCGCTCAACGCGCGCACCGTGCAGTCGCTGGCCCTGCGCGGCCTCGTCGAGCCGGTGGCCGAGGCGCAGTGGGCGATGCTCGGCGAGTTCGCCGGCGACCGGGAGCCCGCCGAGGCGGACGTGGTCGCCCTGATGGTCGAGCTGCTCCAGGAGGGGCTGATCAGGGGGCACTTCAGCGGGCTGCCGCTGCTCGACGAGAGCGGGAAGGCCGAGTACCTCATGCTCAAGCAGCACAAGCTGGAAACCGTCCTGGCCGAGCGGGCGGCCGCTATGGGGGTGCGGATCCGGCAGGGGTGCGCGGTGGTGGACGTCGCGCAGGACGAGAGCGCCGCCGTCGCCACGCTGGCCGGCGGACGGGTGGAGCGGGCGGCGTACCTCGTGGGGTGCGACGGCGGGCGCAGCGTGGTGCGCAAGCGGTCGGGGTTCGCGTTCGACGGGACGCCGCCGACCATGACCGGGCGGACCGCCGTGGCCGAGCTCGCCGCGCCCGGCGCGGTGTCGTCGGCGCTACGCGGACCGGGCGGGCTGGTGAACCGGTCGCTGGTGCCCGGGGAGGTCGCCACCATCGAGTTCGACGGCGGGCCGGATGACCGGGACGCGCCGATGACGGCCGAGGAGCTGGAGGGCAGCCTGCGGCGCGTGACCGGTCAGGACGTGGTGGTCAAGCGGCTGGAGACGGGCATCCGCTACAGCGACAACACCCGGCACGCGGAGACGTACCGCAAGGGGCGGGTGCTGCTGGCGGGCGACGCGGCGCACGTGCACTCGCCGATCGGCGGCCAAGGGCTCAACCTGGGGCTGCAGGACGCCGTCAATCTGGGCTGGAAGCTGGCCCTGGTGGTGCGGGGGCTCGCGCCTGACAGCCTGCTGGACACCTACACCGCCGAGCGGCACCCGGTGGCGGCCCGGGTGCTGCGCAACACCCGGGCCCAAGTGGCGCTGATGCGTCCAGGGCCGCAGGTGGAGGCGTTGCGTGAGGTGCTGGGAGAGGTGCTTGAGCTGCCGGACGCCAAGCGGCATTTCGGGAGGATGGTCGAAGGGACGGACGTGGACTACGCGCCCGGCGCGCCGCACCCGCAGGTCGGCCGCTTCGCCCCTCGGCTGGAGGCGACGGCGGATGACGGCGCGCGGCCGCTCGCCGAGCTGCTGCGGGACGGGCGCGGGCTCGTGCTGGATCTCTCGGGCGGGCCCGATGACGGGCTGGGCGGCGCCGTGGCGGGCCACCGCGATCGAGTACGCGTGGCGCACGCCGCGACGGGGGACGCGGGCGTGCTGCTCGTGCGGCCCGACGGCTACGTCGCCTGGGCGGGTGGGCGCGACGGGATCGGCGACGCGCTCACCACGTGGTTCGGCCCGCCGAGATGAACCCGGCGGGCGGTCAGGCGAGCAGGCGGGTGAGGACGCGCGTGCCGAACTCCAGGCCCTCCACCGGCACGCGCTCGTCCTTGCCGTGGAACATCCCGAAGTAGTCCAGGTCAGGCCGGAGCATGAGGGGCGCGAACCCGTACCCCTTGATGCCGATCCTGGCGAAGGACTTCCCGTCGGTGCCGCCCGCCATCACGTACGGCACCGGCCGGGCCAGCGGGTCCTCGGCCACGAGCGCGCCCGCCAGCGTGTCGAAGAACGCCGAGGGGTACGGCGCGCCGGGCGCGTCCTCCAGATTGACGAACTCGCGGGTGATCTTCGGCCCGAGCAGCGCGTCGATCGTCTCCAGGAACTCCTCCTGCATCCCTGGCATGAAACGCCCGTCCACGTGCGCCTCCGCCGTGGAGGGCACCACGTTCACCTTGTATCCGGCGTTCAGCATCGTCGGGTTCGCCGAGTTGCGGATCTGGCTCTTGAACAGGCCGCCCAGCGGGCCGAGCCGGGCGGCCTCCTCGTCCAGGCGGTCGAGGTCGATCGGCCGGCCGACGATCTCGGACAGGCTCTGGATGAGCGCCGCGACCGGCGGCGTCAGGCGTACCGGCCACTGGTGGGCGGCCACCCGTGACAGCGCGTGCACGAGCGTGGCGACCGGGTTGTCCACGGGAGGCCGCGAGCCGTGGCCGGCCACTCCGTGCGCGGTGAGCTTCATCCAGGCGGTGCCGCGCTCGCCGACCGCGATCGGATAGACCCGGTGCTCGCCGGAGGCCACGCTGAAGCCGCCCGACTCGCTGATCGCCTCCGTGACGCCGTCGAACAGCTCCCGGTGCTCGGTGACCGCGTGCCGCGAGCCGAAGTCGCCCGTCGCCTCCTCGTCCGCCAGGAACGCCAGCACCAGGTCGCGCTTGGGGCGCACGCCGCGGGCGGCCAGGCCGAGCACGGTCGCGAGCGTCATCGCGCACGAGCCCTTCATGTCGACCGCGCCCCGCCCGTACACGCAGCCGTCCACGATCTCCCCCGAGAACGGGTGCAGCTGCCATTCGGCCGGGTCGGCGGGCACCACGTCCAGGTGGCCGTGCACCAGCAGCGCGTCGGGGGAGTCGCCATCGATCCTGGCCACGACGGTGGTCCGCTTCGGAGCCGACTCGAACACCACCGGCTCGATGCCCGCGTCCGCCAGCAGCGTGGCCACGTACTCGGCGGCCGGTCGCTCCCCCGAACCGGGATTGGTGGTGTCGAACCTGATCAGATCCGAGCAGATCTCGGCAACGCTCTTCACGCTCTCCCCTTAAGTGTCAAAGGCGGCACCTCGGGAGTCTCCATGCCGAAGAGCAGCCCGTAGAAGGCCAGCTCGGCCTCCAGCACCGCGACAATAGTCTCCTCCCTGCGCCAGCCGTGCTGCTCGCCGGGGTAGGTGAGCAAGGCCCACTGTTTGCCGTGTTTGTCCAGCTCGGCGGTGAACCGCTCGGCCTGGCCCACGTCCACGATCGCGTCCTCCAGGCCGTGCAGCATGAGGCACGGACCCGACGCGCGGTAGGCGTTCAGGAGGGGGGAGCGCTCGGTGTAGCGGTCCCGCGTCTCGGGGAGAGGGCCGACGAGGCCGTCCAGGTAGCGGGACTCGAAGTCGTGCGTCTCGGCCGCCCAGCTCTCCGGGTCGGTGATCGCGTAGTGCGCGACACCGCCCGCGAACACGTCACTGTGCACGAGCGCCGCCACCGTGGTCCAGCCCCCGGCGCTGCCGCCGCGGATCGCGATCTTCGCGGCGTCGGCGCGGCCCAGCTCGACCAGGCCCCTGGCCACCCTGGCGCAGTCCTGCACGTCCACCACGCCCCACTGGTGGCGCAGCCGCTCGCGGTAGGCCCGGCCGTACCCCGTCGATCCGCCGTAGTTGACCACGGCCACGCCGATGCCTCTGCTGGTGAAGTACGCGATCTCCAGGTCGAGCACGATCGGGAGGTTGCCGGTCGGGCCGCCGTGCACGAAGATCACGTACGGGCCGGGGCCCTGGACGCCGGACGGCGGGTAGAGGTGCGCGTGCACGCCCTCGATCGTCACGGCCTCGGGGGTGGGGAGCAGGTCGCGGTCCGGCAGCGGCTTGGGGGGCGACACGATCTCGCGCGCGCCGCCTTCCTCGAGGTCGACGAGACTCACTTCCAGCGGCGTGTACGGGGTCGCCCCCACGGCCGCCACCTTGCCGCCCGCGACCGACACGGTGGACGACCAGTAGGTGGCCGGTCCGCCGATCTCCCGCAGCTCGCCGGTCTCCGGGTCCAGCACGCCCAGGCGGCGGTGGTCGGGGGTGCCGTACACGACGGCCAGCTCGCCCGTGTCCGCGATGGCCAGGTACGTCATGCCAGGCTTCCACGCCGCCGCGCCGAACTCCAGCTCCATCGGGGTGAGGTTGCGGGAAGGGGAGCCGTCGAGGTGGACGAGGTGGACGTTCCACCAGCCGGTGGGGTCGGTCACCGCGTACAGGGCGGCGTCGTCGCGCCACTCGGCCTGCGCGACCGACTCCTCGGGGCCGCCGGCGACCACCCGGTACTCGCCCGCCGTGCCGTCCTCCCGCAGGGGGGCCACGCAGAGCTCGGTGCCGTCCCACGGCATGTTCGGGTGGTCCCAACCGATCCAGGCGACATGGCGGCCGTCGGGGGAGATGCGGGGATTCATAAGGAAGTGCTGGGCTTTGACGATCACTGTGACAGGGCCGCCGTCGAGGGGCACCGCCACCAGGTCGCGCACGTCGCCGGTCTCGCGCACGGCCCACACCTCGTTCCGGCCCGGCGGGAGGTACAGGTCGGCGTAGCGCGCCGGTCCTTCCGGGGTGATGGGCACGGGAACGCCGGGGCCGGTCAGGGGGGCGGGGTCGAGGCGGTAGAGGCGCTGGTCCGCCCAGTTGGTGAAGACCAGGCCGCCGCCGGGCAGCGGGCGCCAGGACCGGCCGCCGTACTCGATCACCCGGTTGCGCGCGTTCCAGCCCGGCGGCAGCGCGTCCGTGCGGGAGCCGTCCGGGAGGCGGCGCACCACGCAGCGCCGCCCGCCCTCGTGCGGGCGCGGCTCGTCCCACCAGACCTCGACGCCGGAGGGCGTGGCCACCGCTTCCACCCACTGCGGGCCGCCGTCGGTATGGGCCACGTCTATCGGTCGAATGCTCATCAACTCACCAATTGCCGTTGGTACAAGGAGGAAGAGGGTGCTCGGGCGGGTGAAGGATGTACGCGATGCCCCCGCTGCCCGAGCTCCTCAACCACACGTTCTCGAACGCTGCCCGCGGATAGACCCGCCGAACCGTGGCGTCGTCGGGCGCGGCAGGGTCGTTCACGATGACGTCGCCCCCGGCCGTGAAGCCGGTGACCACCAGGATGTGGCCGTCGGTGGAGTAGCTGGAGCCGGGCAGCTCGTGCGCCTTGAACGACTGCGAGGTGATCACCGGGATCCCGGAGCGCACGAACGCCTCCAGCTCCACCGCCGACCGCAGCCGCGTGATGAACCCGGCCAGGCCGTACCGCCCCGCGTACGCCACGTTGAACGGCCAGTTGCCGGTGCCCTGGTAGCTCTCGTCGTAGGTGCCCATGGCCGCGTGGTCCACCACCGGCGCCGGGTCGCCGTCACCCACCCAGGCCACCTCGGCCGGTCCGGGGCCGCGCCCCCAGAAGCCGAGCACCATGGCCACCGAGGTCGGGCTGCACCAGTTGGCGCCCCCGCCGTCCCACCGCGGGTGGTGCCCGGCGTGCGCGTACTGCGAATGCCGGGGCACCGCCAGCTCCACCGCGACCGCCGCGCCGGGGACGCTGGGCACGACGGGCCGCTGCGGCACGGCCGAGGCCATCACGCCCAGCCCCGTCACGCGGGCGCCCGCGCCGTGCGAGGCCACCCGCACCTGGTACGACACCACCGGCCGCCGGGCCACGAACGTGTCCACCGCGACGTCCCCGTCCTCGTCCCCCTGACCGGGGACGGACGTGCGCGGATCGCCGTGCTCGGACCAGCGGCCCATGACGTACCACTTGGTGAGAGCGCCCCGCGCGGTCCTGGCCCGCAGCGCGACCTCGATCCAGGAGCCCGGCGGGGTGCGCGCGGTCCACGAGGCCACCAGCTGCGTGGCGGGGAACCCGATCGGGCGCTCCTCGCTGGTCCACGAATCGCCCGCGGGCCGGGTGAAGCGGGCGAAGGCGACGTGGGCCAGATCGACGGTCAGCACCAGCCACATTGTGGTTCCGCAGCCTCGTGCCGCACATCGGATGGTTTACGTACCGGCCGGATTGTGTCGGTGGTGATCTCTATGGTTCGGGCCATGACTCAGGCGGTACAGGCATACTCCTACGCGGGCCCCTCCACGCTCACCGACGGCAGGCTCGGCCTCTCGACCTCCGGTGGCACGGCGTTATCCGGGTCGCGGACGCATCCCAGGTTCTTCAGCGGGCTGCTCTCCAACCCCGCTCCGGCGGCTGCCGGGCTGCTGGCCGTGGCCGACGTGGCGCTCGCCCGCTACCACCAGCCCAGGCCGGGCTGGACCCGCGACCCGGTGGTGACGTGCGACGGCGGGCGGCTGCGGTTCGAGTCGTTCTCGGCGTGCGGCGGTGTCTACGCCCGGCTCGACGTGCTGGAGCTCGACGGTGACGTGCTCGACCGGGGCACCACCAACGTCGACGTCAACGGCCCGCTGCGCGAGGCCCTGGCCAGGGTGGGCGGCAGGGACCCGCTCCACCTGGGCGTCGGGCCCGACGAGCTGACGGTCACCACGCTCGACGGCGCGGTCGTGGAGAAGAAGGTGCCGCTGCCGCCGCGGTGGCTGCGCGGGTTCGCGGAGGTGCAGGTGATCGCGTCCGGGTTCGACCTGCGGGCCGAGCTGGCCGGTCCGCAGGCCGTACGTTTCCTGCGCTCACTGCCCCGGGGCGCCCGCGCCGACGTCTGGGCCGTGCCCGCCGGCCGCGACCTGCGCCTGTCCGGCGGGCCCGCGCGCGGCGGCGTCTGCCTGTCGGGCGCCGGGCGGGTGGCCACGCTGATGCCGCTGCTCAGGTTCGCCAAGGCGCTGCGCGTGTACGGCCCCCCGGCGAACATCGGGGGCGGCTCGTCCACCGCGAGCGCGTGGGAGCTGGAGCTGCCCGGCATGCGCTACACGCTGGCCGTCTCGCCGGAGCCGTGGCGCGGCTTCTCCGGCGAGGGGGCGGTGCTGTCCGACCTGGCGACGGACGAGGCCGCGGGCGACGCCGACGTGGTGGGCATGCTGCTCAACTTCGAGCCCACAGTCGAGCTGGGGCTGCTCGCCGACCGCTCGGGCCTGTCCGCCGAACGCGTGCGCGCCGCGCTCACCCAGCTCGGCACGGCCGGCCGGGTCGGCTACGACCTGCACGAGGCGGCGCACTTCCACCGGGAGCTGCCCTACGACAAGGAGCAGGTGGCCCAGCTCAACCCCCGGCTGACCGCCGCCCGGGCGCTGGCCGGCTCGGGCGCCGTACGCCTGCTCGGGGAGACGGCTGAGGTGACCACGGACGGCGGGGTGCGGCGGGTGCGGATCGCCGAGGGCGAGTGCACGTGCCCGTGGTGGTACGACCACCGGGGGTCGCGCGGGCCGTGCAAGCACGTGCTGGCCGCCAGGATCGCCGCCCGCGTCGCCGTGGAGGCGGCTCTGTGAGCGTGTGGCCGGAGGTGGTGGCGGCCGTCGACAGCGGTGACCCGGAGCGGGTCGCGGCGTGCGTGTCCGGGCTCGGCGAGCGCGACCGCCGCGAGGTGGCCGCCCGGGGCGACGACATCACCGAGCTCCTGGAACGCGAGCTTGCCACCCGCCCGGCCGCGTGGCAGGCCGACTTCGCCGTCCGCGCCGCGCTCAGGCTCCGCCCCTCCCCGCGCCGCCGCCGTCCCGACCCGCCGGCCGCGCTCGCCCTGGCCATGCTGCGCCGCAGCGGTGTCGTCCCGCCCGAGCACGACCCCCTCGTCGTCGCCTGGGTACGCCACCCGCCCACGCCCGGCGACCCGCTGCTCGACCACCTCCTTCCCCGGCTCTTCGAGGCCGAGGGCGTGGGCGGGGCCCTGCGTGACGAGCACGCGGACCTGCCGGCCCCCGGCACCTGGCTGGCCGCGCTCGCGAAGCTGGCCCGCGAAGGCCGGCGCGACCTGCTGCTCGACGGGTGCGTACGGCGCTTCCTGCGCGGTGGCGACGCCGCCGACCTGCGCTTCTTCGTCCGCCTGCACGAGCTGCTCGAGCCGGCGCCCGACGAGGTGAGCAAGCGCGCCCGCGACTACCTGCGGCTGCTGCGCGTCGCGCCCGGGCCCGTGGCGGAGCCGGCGCTGCGGCATCTGCGGCGGCTCGGACCCGGCGAGCTGGACCCCGCGGACGTGTCGCAGGCGCTGCGGGCGCTGCTGTTCAGGCCGGAACGGAAGCTGGTGACGGGCGGGCTCACGTGGCTCGACTCCGTCGCGCGCTCGTGGGCGG
Source organism: Nonomuraea sp. NPDC049400 (assembly GCF_044466425.1). NCBI lineage: Bacteria > Bacillati > Actinomycetota > Actinomycetes > Streptosporangiales > Streptosporangiaceae > Nonomuraea > Nonomuraea sp. NPDC049400. The sequence continues at coordinate 82,624 of NZ_JBITMP010000030.1, read as the reverse complement.
GCGACCTCGACGAGCTGGCCCCCGCCCTGGGGCGAGCGTTCGCCTGCGAGTCCGCCGACGTGCAGGGCCGGGCGGTGCGGATCGCGGTCAAGCACGCCAAGCGGTTCACGCCTGCGGGGGCCGAGGCGATCAGGGCCGCCGCCGGGCTGCTGCCTCAGGAGCTCGGGGAGACGCTGGTGGCGGTGTTCGGCGGGGAGGCCGCGGGGGAGGCGGCGGAGCACGACGACGGGTTCACGCCCGTGCCGCTGCCCGCGCCCCGCCGGGCCGGGAAGTTCCCCGGACCGGTGATGACGGCCAGGGAGCTGGGGCCCTGCGGGGGAGGGTGGGAGTCCGCCGAGTCGTGGCTGGCAGGGCTCGTGCGGCTGCACGCCCGCGATCGGGACGGGCTCGTGGAGAGGCTGTCGTCGTGGCGGCTGGGTGCCGCTTCGCATGAACGGCCGTGGCTGGACGTCTGGCAGTGGGCCGAGGAGATCGCCCGGCAGATCACGACAGGCGGCTCCCCGGCGCAAGGACTGCCCCTGCCCGGCTCGGTGCCGGCGCCGCACCTGTTCCTGCTGCGGCGCTGGGCCGAGGTCTACTCGGCGCTCCAGGACGGCACGCTCCCGCCGTACCTGCTGGCCGAGCCCACCGAGGGCACCGGGCACGTGGACGCGGCGGAGCTGGTGGCGCGGCTGGCGGGCTACGAGCGCCGCGGGGCCGAGGCCATGCCGGTCGACCTGCAGCAGGCGCTGTTGCGGCTGCCGCGCGAGATCGCGCCCGAGGTGGTGGCACGGGCGCGCGCCCTCACCTCGGAGGCCGGGCGGGCGCTCGCGCGCTGGATGGACGGCGGACGGCCCGAGCCCCTCACCGAGATCGGGTGGCTCCGCTCAGGCCGCCTGGACCCCGGCGGCGAATATCGCGACGACCGGGAGCCGGCCGACAGCCGGACGCCCGGTCTGGCGCCCAGGATCCGGGTGGCGCCGACGGCGTCGCCGCTGATCGACGAGCTGTTCGGCGACCCCGGCTGGGAGCGGCGGCACGGGCACGGCGGGCAGCTGCCGTGGTGGCCATATGTGATGCCGTCCCACCGGGAGGTCGTCGCGGTTCACCTCGCGCCGCACCTGCTCCACGGATGGCCGGCGGAGGGTGTGCGGCCGCCGCAGGCGCATGCTCTCGCGCTGGCCGAAGGGCCGTGGGGTGAAGGGATGGCGCTCGTGCAGGCGTATTTCCTGGCCGACCCGTCCTGGTCGCGGCGGCCCGAGGAGCGGGCGCGGCCGGTGGTGGACATGGCCGCCCGCGGCGATCTGGCCGCCGAAGGGATCGGGCGGCAGCTGGGGCTGTTGCTGCGCAGGACGTGGCTCAAGCCGGGGCCGGTCTTCGAGACCTTGGAGAGCGCCGCGGCGCAGGGGGCCCATCGAGAGGTGTGGCGGATCATGACCGGGTTCCTGCCCGTGTTCGTGCCGGGGCCGGGGGAGCGGCCGCAGACGCGGCACACGCAGGGGCTCGCGTTCGCTCTGCGCGCCGCCCGGTGGGCCGGGGCGCGCGGGCCGGTGCCGTGCGTGGCCGAGATCGCCGAGCGGCGGGCGTCCAACAACTTCGTGCGCGAGGCCCGCCGCCTGCACACCTACCTCACGTGACCGCTCGGCCGCCGCGCGCGGGCGGCCGGCGGCCGAGCGTCAGAGGTAGAGGCCGGTGGACTCGTCGCCCGGCTGAGAGGTGATCTCGCGGCCCGCGCGCAGGGCGTACAGCTGCGCCAGGGTCGCCCCCGACGAGCTCACCCCCTTCGACGAGCCGAGCCACGCGACGGCCTCCTCCTTGGTCAGCGGCCCCACCTCCAGCTGCGCCAGGCACCGCCCGGGGCGGACGACGGCGGGGTGGAGTCGGGCGAGGTCCTCGTTCGTGGTGATCGCCACCAGGACGTCGCGGCCCTGGCCGAGCAGGCCGTCCGTCAGGTTGAGCAGGCGCGACAGCCCCTGGCCCGCCTGGGCCTTGGCGCCCGAGCTGATCAGCTCGTCGCAGTCCTCCAGGACGAGCAGCCGCCAGCGCTGCGTGTCCTCGTCGGAGTCGTAGCCGACGGCCACCTCCATCAGGTAGCCGGGCTCGTTGAACAGGCGCTCCGGATCGAGCACGCAGTCCACCTGGCACCAGTCGCGCCACTGCTTGGCCAGCGTGCGCAGCAGCGTGGTCTTGCCGGTGCCCGGCTCGCCGTGCAGGAGGATGAGGCGGCCGTTCACGTCGCCAGGGGTGATCGACATGAGCCGGTCGAGGGCCGGGCGGACCTTCGCCGAGTAGTTGGTGCTGATCTCGTCCCAGGGCTGGGCCGTGATCGGCTTCTCCGAGCGGGTGCCGCCGTGCATGCCGCGCCACCAGAAGCCCATCTCGACGTGGTCGACCTCCGGCATGGCCTCTTCCGCGCCCTCGATGCTCTCCGCGAGCACGCTCTTGGCCAGCTCCTCGTTCACGGCCGTCACGCTGACCGTGGCCGTGCGGTTGCGGTGGCGTACGACGCGCAGGGTCCAGCCCTCACCGGCGATGAGCCGCGACTCCGACCCGTCGTCGACCCGCGCGGTACGCAGCACGCGCCCGCCGGCGGGGCTCAGCGGGGCGTCAGGGCGCACGCGCTCCAGATTGGCCAGGCGGGACCACGGCTGCGCGCCCGTCGCGAACGGCGACAGCGCCAGGGCGTCGATGACGTCGATGGCGGAGTCGGCGTCGTCGATCCAGATGTTCATGGGGAGCTCAGAGGACTCCGGGCTGGGGAACGGCACCTCCCTGATCACGGACATAACGGTAATGATCCAGCCTTGGGCCGTCACATGTCGATGGGTTTTACGTGGCCGATACGTGACCGGTCTCGATGCGGGGCACCAAGATCCACCGGTACCTTGGACCGTTAGATCAAATCACTCCTTGTGCGGAGGTATGGGGGAAAGTGTCGAAGGTTACGTTCCGTGAGCGGGCGCGTTACTGGTTCGACAACACCATGTCGAAGGGCACCGCCTCCTTGATTGGCTGGCTGGCCGTGGTCTCGCTGGGGCTGATCGTGGTCGTGGCGGCGCTCACGCTCTGGCTCGCGCCCAACGAGCCGGACGGCGTGACCGGTCCCGGGCACGTGCTCTGGATCGCGCTCATGCACGCCCTGACCCCGAGCAAGGTCGCCAGCGACAAGGGCTCGACCGCATACATGGCAGTGATGTTCGCCGGCTCGCTCGGTGGCCTGTTCATCGTCAGCATGCTCGTGGGCCTGCTGTCCAACGGGCTGAAGCAGAAGGTGGACCGCCTGCGCAGGGGGCGCTCGCGCATCGTCGAGTCCGGCCACACGGTGGTGCTCGGCTGGTCGGACCAGGTGTTCACGATCGTGGCCGAGCTGGTCAAGGCGCACGCCAGCCAGAAGGGCTCGGTCATCGCCGTCCTGGCGGAACGTGACAAACTCGCCATGGAGGAGGAGATCCGCGAGGCCGTCGGCAGCCTCGGCAGGACCCGGCTGGTCTGCCGCACGGGCCGGCCCACCGAGCCGCGCGACCTCGCGCTGATGAACCTGGCCACCGCCCGCTCCGTCGTCGTGCTCTCGCCCGAGGGCGAGGACCCGGACGCGCACGTCATCAAGATCCTGCTCGCGCTGGCCAAGCGCGACGGCACGCACCCGCCGGTCGTCGCCGGGCTCACCTCCAGCCGCAACATCGCCGCCGCCCGCCTGGCCGGCGGCCAGGACGTGCACCTGGTCGACTCCGACGACACCGCCTCCAGGCTCATCGTGCAGTCCTCGCGCCAGTCCGGCATGTCCGTCGTCTGCATGGACCTGCTGAACTTCGACGGCGGTGAGATCTACCTGCGCACCCCCAAGAAGCTCGTCGGCATCACGTACGGCGAGGCGCTGCACGCGTACCAGACCGCCTCCGTCATCGGCCTGCGCCGGCCGAGCGGCATCGTGCTGAACCCGCCCATGGAGACCGTCGTCAACGCCGACGACCAGGTCATCGTCATCGCGCACGACGACTCCCACGTCCGCCTGGCCGCCGGCAAGCCGTCCCTGGACGAGGCCGCCATCGTCGAGGCCGAGGCGCCGCCCACCGAGCCCGAGCGCACGCTGCTGCTCAACTGGAACGGCCGCGCCGAGCAGATCGTCCGCTACCTCGACGGCTACGTCGCCCCCGGCTCCGTCCTGGAGGTCGCCGCCGACCACCCCAAGGCGGGCACGGGGCTCGCCGGCCTGCGCAACCTCACCGTCAACGTCAAGGACTGCGACACCACCGACAGGTACGCGCTCGAGTCGCTCGGCGTCGGCCTCTTCCAGCACGTCATCGTGCTCTCCGACGACCGCTTCGACCCCCACCACTCCGACACGCGCACGCTCATGACGCTGCTCCAGCTCCGCGACATGCAGAGCACGCTCGGCGAGCACTACTCGATCGTCAGCGAGATGCACGACGAGAACAACCGCGCCCTGGCCGAGGTCACCGAGGCCGACGACATCGTGATCAGCGACACCGTCATCGGCCTGCTCCTCGCCCAGCTCGCCGAGAACCGGCACCTGGCCGACGTGTTCGGCTACCTGTTCGACTCGCGCGGCTCGGAAATCTATCCGCGTCCTGCCCGGTCGTACGTGAAGACGGGAACGCGGGTGACGTTCTCCACGGTCGTCGAGTCCGCCAGGCGCAGGGGCGAGACCGCCATCGGCTACCGCAGCGCCTTTGCACGCAACGACCCGCCGCACTACGGCATCGTTCTCAACCCGGACAAGTCCGAGTCACTCGTCCTCCACGAGCGGGACTCGGTGATCGTCCTGGCGGAACGCTGAGTCGTACATTTGGCGTGTGAGAACCATCGACTGGGTGGACGGCGCCATCGAGCTCGTCGACCAGACCCTGCTGCCGGACAAGTGCGTGATGCTGCGCATCCACACCGTGGACGATCTGGTGGACGCCATCCAGCGGCTGGCCGTGCGCGGCGCGCCCGCGCTCGGCGTGGCCGGGGCGCTCGGCGTCGTGCTGGCCGGCGGCGACGCCGCGCAGATCGCCAGGCTCCGCGCCGCCAGGCCCACCGCCGTCAACCTCGCGTGGGGCGTCGACCAGGCCGTCGCCCACCTGCACGAAGGCCGCGAGGCGGTGCTCGCGGCCGCGCTGCGCGTGCGCGACGACGACATCGCCGCCTGCGTGGCCATGGGGGAGCGCGGGGCCGACCTGCTCGAAGGCGACCGGCTGCGGATCATGACGGTGTGCAACACCGGCGGGCTGGCCGCCGTCGAACGCGGCACCGCGCTCGGCGTCGTCCAGACGCTGCACGAGCGCGGGCGGCTGGCCGAGGTGCTCGCGCTGGAGACCCGCCCGCTGCTGCAGGGCGCCAGGCTCACCACCTGGGAGCTGGCCAGGATGGGCGCGCCGCACCGGCTCATCGCCGACTCCGCGGGGCCGTACCTGCTGGCCAGGGGCGAAGTGGACGCGGTGCTCATCGGCGCCGACCGCATCGCCGCCAACGGCGACACCGCCAACAAGATCGGCTCGTACGCGCTCGCGCTCGGCGCGGAGCGTGCCGGGGTGCCGTTCGTGGTCGTCGCGCCCGAGTCCACGATCGACCAGAACACCCCCACCGGCGAGTACATCGAGATCGAGGACCGGGGAGCGGACGAGGTCGTGTCCGTCCGAGGTGTACGCGTGGCGCCTGAGGGAACGCGGGCGTTGAACCCGGCCTTCGACGTGACGCCGCACGATCTCATCACCGCTATCGTGACGGACAAGCGGGTGATCCGGCCGTAGTCCGAATCCCCAATCTTCAGGACCCGTCCGCGTCCCCCGCGTTACGCTCGGTGGTCCCGACTTGCGACCCTCGGAGCTCACCGTGGCCATCGACCTGGTGTTACGGCGCGACTGGAACGCTCGCGCGCCGCGTGGCGACTACACACAGCTTGACTCCACCAAGGGAGTGAAAGTCCACTACACGGGTGGCCGAGTCGATCCCGGCATCGTCTCCGACCACAGCGGGTGCGTCGCGCTGATGCGCTCCATCCAGGCGTACCACATGGACGGAAACGGCTGGATCGACATCGGCTATTCGTATGTGGCGTGTCCGCACAAAAAGGTGTTCGAAGGGCGGGGTCTGCACCACCTGCCCGCCGCGAACGGCCCTGGCCTCAACGCCGGCCACTACGCCGTGCTCGGGCTCGTGGGCAACTCGGGGCTCGTCCGGCCGCCCGACGGAGTGCTGCACGCGATCCTGGACGCGGTCCAGTACGTGCGCGACGAGGGCAACGCGGGCAAGGAGATCAAGGGGCACCGGGACGGATACTCGACCGACTGCCCCGGCGAACCGCTCTACGCGTGGGTCCGGCGCGGCGCCCCCCGGCCAGGGACCACCCCGCCTTCCGCGCCGCCGTTCCCCGGGCGGCTGCTCACCTATCCGCCGGTGATGCACGGCGACGACGTGCGCACGTGGCAGGCGCAGATGAACAAGCGCGGATGGACCCTGACCGTGGACGGGGCGTACGGCGCGCAGTCGCGCGACGTGTGCCGCAGGTTCCAGCGCCAGCAGGGCGTCGCGGACGACGGGATCGTGGGCCCGGTGACGTGGCGGCTGGCGTGGGAGGCCCCTGCCGCCTGAGCCCGGCCCTGGGCTACCGCGTAGTATCCGACCATGGAACTGGCAGCGGGTTTCGCGTCCATCTCCCGAGACGACTGGCGGGCGCTGGCGGTCGAGGTCCTGCGGAAGTCGGGGATCGAGACGGGCTCGCCCGAGGAGGCCCTGTCCGGCCTCACCTATGACGGGGTGACGGTCGCGCCGCTCTACGACGCCGACGACCTGCCCGGCGATCCCGGGCTGCCCGGCGAGCCACCTTACGTGCGCGGCACCCGGGCCCCGCGCACATATGGGGCCGGCTGGGATGTGCGGCAGCGGCACGCGGTGGCCGATCCCGAGGCGGTGCTGGCGGACCTGGAGAACGGCGTCACGTCGCTGTGGCTGGTGGTGGGGGAGGGCGCGATCCCGGTGGACGCGCTGGGCGGCGTGCTCAAGGACGTCTACCTTGATCTGGCCCCGGTCGTGCTGGAGGCGGGGGAGCACGTACGCGAGGCCGCGGAGGTCCTGTTCGGGCGCGGCGCCGCGGTGAAGGGCAACCTGGGGGCCTCCGCCTGTGCCGGGGGCGCGGGGCTGGAGCTGGCCCTGCGCTGTGCCGCCGGCTTTCCCGGGCTCGCGGCGGTCACCGTCGACGCGACGCCCTACCACGACGCGGGCGGCAGCGACGCCGAGGAGCTGGGCTGCTCGATCGCCCAGGGCGTCGCCGAGCTGCGGGCGCTCACCGGCGGCGGGCTTTCCGTTGAGCAAGCGCTAGGGCAGATCGGGTTCCGGTACGCCGCCACGGCCGACCAGTTCGCCACCATCGCCAAGCTGCGCGCGGCCCGCCGACTGTGGGCCAGGGTCGCCGAGGTGTGCGGTGCTCCCGAGCACGGCGGGCAGCGGCAGCACGCGGTCACCGGCTCGGCCATGATGACCGCCCGCGACCCCTGGGTCAACATGCTGCGCACCACCCTGGCCTGCTTCGCCGCCGGGGTGGGCGGCGCCGACGCGGTCACGGTGCAGCCGTTCGACGCCTGCCTCGGGCTGCCGGACGCCTTCTCCCGCCGCATCGCCCGCAACACGCAGTCGCTGCTGCTGGAGGAGTCGGGGCTCGGGCACGTCGTCGACCCCGCAGGGGGCTCCTGGTACGTGGAGCGCCGCACCGCCGACCTCGCAGAACGGGCCTGGTCCTGGTTCCAGGAGATCGAGGCGGCCGGCGGGATCACGCAGGCCGGTGGGCTGGTCGCCGGACGGATCGCCGCCACCCGCGCCCGCCGCGCCGGCGACATCGCCCACCGCCGCTTCCCGATCACGGGCGTGAGCGAGTTCCCGGACGTGCACGAGAAGCCGGTCCGCCCGCCCTCACCCGCCGCCGCGCCACAGCCCGCCGCCGCGGGGTTGCCGCGGATCCGGTACGCCGAGGCGTTCGAGGCGTTGCGGGACCTGGCCGACGCGCAGCCCGAGCGGCCCAAGGTGTTCCTCGCCACCATCGGGCCCGTCGCCGCCCACACCGCGCGGGCCACGTTCGCCGCCAACCTGTTCCAGGCGGGCGGGCTCGGCACCGAGACCGCCGGCCCCGGGGCCGATCCCGAGCAGATCGCCACCGCGTTCGCCGTGAGCGGCACCGCCGTGGCGTGCCTGTGCTCGACGGACAAGCTGTACGCGCAGCACGCCGCCGCCGTCGCCGCCGCACTGCGCAAGGCCGGTGCGAGGAAAGTGTGGCTGGCGGGGAAGGGGGAGTACGAAGGCGTGGACGGAAACCTCTACGCGGGCTGCGACGCGCTGGCCGTGCTCCGCGAGACTTTCGACCACCTGGAGGTGACCCGATGATCCCGGACTTCTCCGGCATCCCGCTCAGCGCCCTGCCCAAGGACGGCCCCGGGAAGCCCGAGCACGCCGATGAGGTGTGGGAGACGCCGGAAGGGATCGGGGTCAAGCCGCTCTACACCGCCCACGACCTCGAGGGGCTCGACTTCCTGCGCACCTACCCAGGCGCGGCCCCGTACCTGCGCGGTCCCTACCCCACCATGTACGTCAACCAGCCCTGGACCATCCGCCAGTACGCGGGCTTCTCGACGGCAGAGGAGTCCAACGCCTTCTACCGGCGCAACCTGGCCGCCGGGCAGAAGGGCCTGTCGGTGGCCTTCGACCTGGCCACGCACCGGGGGTACGACTCCGACCACCCCCGGGTCGCCGGTGACGTGGGCATGGCCGGGGTCGCGATCGACTCGATCTATGACATGCGGCAGTTGTTCGACGGCATCCCGCTGGACAAGATGTCGGTCTCGATGACCATGAACGGCGCCGTGCTGCCCGTCCTCGCGCTGTACATCGTGGCGGCCGAGGAGCAGGGCGTCGCGCCGGAGCAGCTCGCCGGGACCATCCAGAACGACATCCTCAAAGAGTTCATGGTCCGCAATACCTACATTTATCCCCCAGCACCGTCTATGCGGATTATTTCGGATATCTTCGCCTATACGAGCGAAAAGATGCCGAAATTCAACTCCATCAGCATTTCGGGCTACCACATCCAGGAGGCCGGCGCGACGTGCGACCTGGAGCTGGCCTACACGCTCGCCGACGGCGTCGAATACCTGCGAGCCGGGGTGGCCGCCGGGATGGACATCGACCGGTTCGCGCCGCGGCTGTCGTTCTTCTGGTGCATCGGCATGAACTTCTTCATGGAGGTCGCCAAGCTCCGTGCCGCCCGGCTGCTGTGGGCCAAGCTGGTGTCCGGGTTCAATGCGAAAAATCCGAAATCGCTGAGCCTCCGTACCCACTCCCAGACCTCCGGCTGGTCGCTGACCGCGCAGGACGTCTTCAACAACGTCGCCCGCACCTGCGTCGAGGCCATGGCCGCCACCCAGGGCCACACCCAGTCGCTGCACACCAACGCGCTCGACGAGGCCCTCGCGCTGCCCACCGACTTCTCCGCCCGCATCGCCCGCAACACCCAGCTCCTCCTCCAGCAGGAGTCGGGCACGACCAAGGTGATCGACCCGTGGGGCGGCTCCTACTACGTCGAGCGCCTCACCCACGACCTCGCCGAACGCGCCTGGACCCACATCCAGGAGGTCGAGGCCGCCGGCGGCATGGCCAGGGCCATCGAGGCGGGCCTGCCCAAGCTCCGCATCGAGGAGGCGGCCGCCCGTGCCCAGGCCCGCATCGACTCCGGGCGCCAGCCCGTGATCGGCGTCAACAAGTACCGCGCCGAGAGCGACGAGGCCATCGAGGTGCTCAAGGTCGACAACAGCTCCGTACGCGCCCAGCAGCTCGACAAGCTGGCCCGCCTGAGGGCCGAGCGCGACCCCGACGCCGTGCAGCGGGCGCTCGACGCGCTCACCAAGGCCGCCGACAACCCTGTGCCGGGCCTGGACCACAACCTGCTCAAACTGGCCGTGGACGCCGCCCGGGCCAAGGCCACGGTGGGGGAGATCTCCGACGCCCTCGAGCGGGTGTTCGGCAGGCACGCCGAGCCGGTACGTACCATCTCTGGGGTGTACCGCGACGAGTCAGGCCATTCCGACAACATCGAGCGCGTCCGCCGGGCCTGCTCCGACTTCGAACGGGCCGAGGGGCGCCGCCCGCGCATCCTCGTGGCCAAGATGGGTCAGGACGGCCACGACCGCGGGCAGAAGGTGATCGCCACGGCCTTCGCCGACCTGGGCTTCGACGTGGACGTCGGCCCGCTGTTCCAGACGCCGGAGGAGGTCGCCAGGCAGGCGGTCGAGGCCGACGTGCACATCGTGGGCGTGTCATCGCTGGCCGCCGGGCACCTCACGCTGGTGCCCGCGCTGCGCCGGGCGCTGGCAGACCTCGACGCCGGCGACGTCATGATCGTGGTCGGCGGCGTCATCCCGCCCGCCGACCACGACGAGCTGCGGGCCGCGGGCGCCGCCGCGATCTTCCCGCCGGGCACGGTGATCGCCGACGCCGCCCTGGACCTGCTGGACCAGCTGCGGGACCGTCAGTAGGTCCCGCTCTGGCACATCGTGACGGAGATCGTCCGCTGGGTCATGATCGGAGAGGTGATCCGGAGCGTGACCCGGTGGACGCCTCCGCTGCTCCGGAGGTTCTGCGGCGAGGCCAGGTAGCGCTGGCCGTTCTCCGAGATGGCCGCCGCCGAGCGGCCCACCGGCGTGCGGTCGATGTACCAGGTGTACCTGAAGTTCACGGGCCGGCCGGTGCGCTGCACCAGTGCCTGGAGCGTCACCTCGCCCCCCGACCAGCAGTCGCCGTTCCTGGTGCCGCCCGCGCGGACGTAGACGAGCCTGAGCTGCCCGTCCGCGCCGGGCTCCGCGGTGGACGTGGTGCCGTCGGTCGGGACCGTGCTCGGGTCGCCTTCGCTCTGCGGGCTCGGCCCCGGGGTACGCGTCCGCTTCGGCCGCTGCGACGGCTTGGACGCGGCGGCGTCCGAGGTCGAGGGCGCGCTGCCCACGACCGAGACGTTCTTCGGCGTGGGGGTCGTGGGGGTGAGCCACATGATGGCGCCGGCCAGCGCCAGCGCGGAGACGCCGGAGGCGCCCGCGATGAGCACGATCTTCATGCGCCGCCGCCCGGACCGCCGCGGCGGCTTGCGCGCCCCAGCCGGAGCCTGGGGCGGGGCCTGAGCGGGCGTCTCGCCTGACGCGAGCAGGCCGACCAGCGCCGAGTGCTGGGCCATCGCCGGCTCGGGGACCGGCTGCTCACCTGTCGGCGGACCCTGGACGGCGGCGGAGTGCCGGAACTCCGCCGGAACCGGCGCCTCGACCGGGGCAGCCAGCGGGAACGCCGCCTGACCCGCGCCATGATGCGCCACCGGCTCCTGGCCGTAGTGCGCGGCGGGTTCCTGGCTGTAGTGTCCGGCCGGCTCGTGGCCGTAGTGCGCGGCGGGTTCCTGACCGTAGTGCGCGGCGGGTTCCTGACCGTAGTGCCCGGCCGGTTCCTGGTTGAAGTGCGCGATCGGCTCTTGGCCGTAGTGCCCGGCAGGTTCTTGGCCGTAGTGCCCGGGCGGTTCCTGACCGTAGTGCTCGGCCGGGGCGGGCTGGGCCGGGCTCTGGTGCGGAGGGCGGCGCCGCGGCAGGGCCGCCGAATGGTCGGGGCCCGGCGCCTGGGCGCGGCTCCGGCGCGGCGGCGTGTCCTGGTCGAGGGCCGGCTCAGGCGTCTGGTGCCAGGCAGCCGAGGGCTGGTCAAGGGTCTCGTACGTGGCCGGGGACTGGTCGGCGGCGGCCTGGTGCGGGACCGGGGCCTGGTCGGAGGTCTGGTACGGGACCGGCGTCTGGTGCGCGGCCGGGGCCTGCTGCGAGGCGGCGGGCTGGCGCGAGGGCGCGGTCAGCCGGAGCAGCACGTCACGCATCGCGGGCCGGGCGCCGGGGTCCTTGGCCAGGCAGGCCAGCATGATCTCGCGGACGATCCCCCGCAGCTCGCCCAGGTGCGGCTCCTCGTTCAGGATGCGGTTGATCACCGCGGGCAGCGAGTCGTCGCCGAACGGCGGCACCCCGGTGGCCGCGAAGACCATCACCGACGCCCACGCGAACAGGTCGGCCGGGGCCCCCACCGCCTTCCCGGCGAGCTGCTCGGGCGCCATGTACGCGGGCGTGCCGACGAAGGTGCCGGTCGCCTTCACGCCGGAGCCGAGCGCCGCGGCGATGCCGAAGTCCACGACCTGCGGCCCCTCAGGCCCCAGCAGGACGTTCGACGGCTTGAAGGCCCCGTGGACGACGCCGGCCTGGTGGAGGGCGTCCAGCGCGGTCGCGGTGGACACGGCGAGCCGCTGCAGCTCCGCCCCGCCCTGCCGGCCCGCCTGCTGGAGCGATGGCCCGTCCACGTACTCGGCCACGATGTACGGCCTGCCGCTGGTCGAGGCGTCGAGCACCTGCGCGAGGCAGAACGGCTCGACCTTGCGCGCGGCGGCGATGTCCCTGGCGAGGCGGTCGTCCCCGGCGAGTCCCTCGCGCAGCACCTTGACGGCGACGGGAGTCCCGTTGCGGGCCTGGCCGAGATAGACGACACCGTGGCCGCCCGCGCCGAGCCGACCGACCAGCCGGTAGGGTCCCACCGTTGCCGGGTCGCCCTCGCGGAGGGGTTCGACGTTGGGCATGAGGGGAGTGACTCCTGTGACGGCTGAGGTTAGAACTCCAGCACCCTACTGGCAAAAGTCAAGGCTTGTCAGAGCTTAGGCTGATCGATTGGGAAGAAAAGGGGTAAGTCGGGTGCATTCGCTGGAGGACTACGCCCAGGGCGTACGGGCCGGGTCCCGTACGTGGATCGCTCGCGCGATCACGCTGGTCGAGTCGACCAGGCCCGACCACATCGCGCTGGCGCAGCGGCTGCTCGTCGAGCTCACCCCGCTGTCCGGCCACGCGCGGCGGGTGGGCATCTCCGGCGTGCCGGGCGTGGGGAAGTCCACGTTCATCGACTCACTCGGGACGATGCTGACCGCGCGCGGCCACAAGGTGGCCGTGCTGGCCGTGGACCCCTCCTCCACCAGGACGGGCGGCAGCATCCTCGGCGACAAGACCCGCATGGCCCGCCTGTCGGCCGACCCCGGCGCCTTCATCCGCCCCTCGCCGACCTCCGGCACGCTCGGCGGCGTCGCCAAGGCGACCAGGGAGGCCATGGTCGTGGTGGAGGCGGGCGGGTTCGACGTCGTCCTGGTCGAGACCGTCGGCGTGGGCCAGTCGGAGACCGCGGTGGCCGACATGGTGGACACGTTCCTGCTGCTCACGCTGGCCCGCACCGGCGACCAGCTCCAGGGCATCAAGAAGGGCGTGCTGGAGCTGGCCGACGTCATCGCGGTCAACAAGGCCGACGGCGAGCACGAGCTGCCGGCCAGGAAGGCCGCGCGGGAGCTGTCGGGCGCGCTGCGCATGCTCCGCTCCGACTCGCTCCCGCCGCCGGTGCTCACGTGCAGCGGGCTCACCGGCGAGGGGCTGGAGAAGCTCTGGCGGCACGTGCTGGCCCACCAGGACTCGCTCGACCTGGCCGCCAAGCGCCGCCGCCAGCAGGTGGGCTGGACGTGGACGCTGGTGCGGGACCGGCTGCTGGCCGAGCTGCGCAACGACCCCGAGGTGGCGGCGATCACCGATGAGGTGGAACGGGAGGTCCTCGCGGGCGAGCTGACCCCCTCGCTCGCGGCAGACCGGCTCCTGTCGGCCTTCAAACGCGCTTGACAGATTCCGGGGGCAAGCCACGGTCTGCCCCCAACGTCTATCCCAAGGCGTGGGATTGCTCTTAGAGTCGGGCTCAACACCGTCCAGGAGGCCAGGCATGTCCAGCATTCCGTCCCTGCTACGCGACCGGATCACGGCGACCCCCGACGCCGAGGCGTACCGAACACCCTCGGAGAGCGGCTGGACCTCGCTGACGTGGCGGGAGGTGGGCGAACGGGTGCGCGGGCTGTCCCTGGGCCTGGCGGGACTGGGCGCCGGGCCCGGCAAGCGCGTGTCGATCCTCTGCTCGACCCGGCTCGAATGGATCCTGGCCGACCTGGCGGTGCTGGCCACGGGCGCGGCCACGACCACGATCTACCCGACCAACACGGCCGCCGAGGCGGCGTTCGTCATCACCGACTCCGGCAGCACGATCGTGATCGCCGAGAACGACGACCAGGTCGCCAAGCTCAGGTCCGTCCAGAAGGAGCTGCCCGACGTCACCCACGTGGTGGTCATCGACGGCACGCCGAGCGACGACGGCTGGGTGGTCAGGCTCGACTCCCTCCACGATGACGGCGACGGCGACTACGACGGCATGGTGGACGCCATCGCCCCGGACGACCTGGCCACGCTCATCTACACCTCCGGCACGACCGGCCGCCCCAAGGGCGTGGAGCTGACCCACGACAACTGGCTCCACGCGGCTGGCGGCGTACGCCGGCTGAACCTGATCTCCGGGGACGATCTGCACTTCCTGTGGCTGCCGCTGTCGCACTCGTTCGGCAAGCTGCTGGAGGTCGTCATGATCGACATCGGCGTGCCGACCGCGATCGACGGCCGCCTCGACAAGATCGCCGAGAACCTCGGCGTGCTCAAGCCGACGTTCATGGCCGCCGCGCCGCGCATCTTCGAGAAGATCCACAACACCGTGGTGGCCACCGTGCGGCGCGAGGGCGGCGTCAAGCTGCGCATCTTCAACTGGGCCCGGCAGACCGGCCTGCGGGTCACCCGCGCCCGCCAGCACGAGGCGCCCATCCCGCTCACCACCAGGGTCGAGTACGCCCTGGCCGACCGCCTGGTCTTCGCCAAGCTCCGCGACCGGTTCGGCGGCCGGATCCGCTTCTTCATCTCCGGCGCCGCCCCGCTGTCCCAGGACATCGCGGAGTTCTTCGACGCGGCGGGCCTGACGATCCTCGAGGGTTACGGCCTGACGGAGTCGTCGGCGGGCAGCTTCCTCAACCTGCCGGATTCGGTGAAGTTCGGGACGGTCGGGCCACCGCTGCCCGGCACCGAGGTCCGCATCGCCGACGACGGCGAGATCCTCATCGGCGGTCGCGGCATCATGCGCGGCTACCACGGGCTGCCGGAGGAGACGGCCGGCGCGCTGGAGGACGGCTGGCTGCACACGGGCGACATCGGCGAACTCGACTCCGCCGGCCGGCTGCGCATCACCGACAGGAAGAAGGAACTGATCAAGACCTCGGGCGGCAAGTACGTCGCGCCGACGTACCTGGAGGGCCGGATCAAGGCGACCTGCCCGTACGTGTCGCACGTGTTCGTGCACGGCGACCGGCGCAACTACGTCACGGCGCTGGTCACCCTCGACATGGACGTGGCCGGGCCGTGGGCGCGGGCCGAGTCGCTGCCGGAGGACCCGGAGCAGCTGCGTGAGCACCCGCGCATGCGCGAGGAGGTCCAGAAGGCCATCGACCAGGTCAACGCGGACCAGGCGAGCTACGCCACGGTCAAGAAGTTCGCGATCCTGGCCGAGGACTTCACGGTGGAGACGGGCGAGCTGACGGCCAGCCTCAAGATCAAGCGCAAGGCGGTCGAGGAACGCCACGGCGAGACGCTGGACGCCTTCTACGAGGGATAGTCGCCGTCTCGGCCCGGCGTAGGGTTCGTGGGTGATCTCCCATCTTCCCGTGCGCCCGAGGCACTGCGACGCGCAGGCCATGATGCACGCCGCCCGGTACTACGAGTACTTCGAGGACGCCTTCCTCGACTGGCTCGGCGCCAGGGGCGGCTACGGCCGGCTCCGGCAGGAGGGGGCCGACCTGGTGGTCAAGGCGAGCGGGTGCGAGCACCACGCCCCGGCCCGGCTCGGCGACGTGCTGGCCGTGGAGAGCGCGCCGGCCAGGATCGGCACGACCTCGATCACGATGACGTTCACGATGCGGCGCGAGGACGAGCTGGTGGCCGTCGGCACGATCACGTACGTGTGCGTGCGCGACGGCCGGGCCACCCCGCTCCCCGCGATGCTCAGAGCCCCCGCTTAGCCCGGCGTCGGCTGGCCCGCTCGGTCCAGCTCAGTGGCTCGGCCGGGCCGCTTGGCACTCGCTCAGAGGACCCGCTTGGCTCCCGGCAGCGACCGCACCAGGTACGCCAGCGCCCAGCACAGCGGCAGCGACACGACCAGCATGATCGTGAACTTGACGATCGCGATCGCGTCGAGCCAGCGCAGCCCGTAGCCGACGGCGACCAGCACGAGCGGGTGGACGATGTAGACGGTGAAGGCGTGGTCGGACAGGAACCGGCCGCGCGGCCCCTGCTCGCCGAACCGCTCCCGGAAGAGCACCGACAGCCCGATGACCATGCTGACCGCGAACGCCGACTCCCAGGCCGCCGTCAGCGCCGAGGCCGCCGCGCCGCTCGTCATGCCCGAGAGCGGCAGCAGTACGGCGGTCGACACGCCCGCCGCCACGAGCCCCAGCCGCCCGGCCCGCGCGGGCAGGGTCTCGAACCAGCCGCGCCGGAAGGCCACACATCCGAGCGCGAACATGGCCACGTACTGCGGCAGGAAGTTCGGCGTCGGCAGCCCGAGCACCGGCACGTAGCTGCCGGTCGGCACCAGGAACCGCCACAGGAACGTGACCACCGCCAGCCCCGCGGTGAACAGCGCGACCGACCCGAACCGGAGTGGGGCGGGGCGCTGGTCGAGCGGCGCCCGCAGGGACCGCCACAACGCGTACGCCAGGGCGAAGACGATCAGCACCTCGGCGAACCACATCGGCCCCGGGTCCCACGAGACCAGGTAGAACCGCCAGTACGGGACGCCGTCGAGCTGCGCGTACCCGCCGAAGTTCACCAGCGGCCGGAGCAGCAGCAGGAAGGCCAGCAGCGGGATGCCCAGCCGCACCAGCCGGTCGCGCACGAAGGCGCGACCGCCCTTGCGGTCGTAGGAGCCCGGGGTGAAGAAACCGGAGATGAGGAAGAAGAACCCCATGAAGAACGCCTGGTTGAACGTCACCAAGATGTCAAGCAGGATCCCCGACGGGTCCTTGGCGGGCTCGGTGTAGTACCACAGGGGGATGTGCCCGTAAGTGACCGCCACGTGGTGGACGACGACCAGCACAGTGAGCACGGTCCGGAGGTTGTCGATCGAGTGGAGCCGGGTTCTCGGCGCGGTCTTCATTTCTTGCAGGCCCTTTCGAAGAGGTCGGCCAGCTCGTTCGCGTGTGCCTCGAGGTCGTGCTTGGGATAGGCCGCCCAGTAGACGAACATGCTGTCCATGGCGGCCGCCAGCGAGACGGCCATGACGCGGAGGTCGAAGTCTCTGAAGTCGCCGGTGCGCTGCCCGAGCTGGAAGATGCTCTCCAGCGCCCGGTAGATCTCCTCGCTGGTGTGCACGCCGTAGCGGGGCTTGCCGTCGGCGGTGCGCAGGTTCATGAAGATCTGGCCGAGCGCCATGATCTGCGAGCGGTGCTCGCGCATGTGGGCGGCGTTGGCGATGACGTACGTGCGTAGGAGCCCCCTGGCGCCCTCCACGTTCTCCATCTCGGCCAGGACGTGGTCGGCGGCCTGCTTGTAGACCCGGTTGACCACCTCCTCCATCAGCTCCTCCTTGCCGGCGAAGTGGTAGGAGATGACGCCCTTGCTGATGCCCGCGTGCTTGGCGATGCGTGCCAGCGACGCCTGGGCGAACCCGGCCTCCGCGATCACCTCGACGGCCGACGCCACGATCTGCGCGCGCCTGGCCTCCTCGATGAACGACCGCGGCTTCTGGCCGTCTGGCTCATTTTCTGACCGCATGGCCAAAATTTAGCACAAGCGGCCAGAGATGGCGCAGTATCTCAGGTGTGAGGCCGGCTGGTCTGTGCCGGTACGGGTCGTCATCCGGCGTCGGCGGCCCCGCGGTGGCGCGGTGGGACGGTGGCGACGAGCCCCGAGGTGCGCACCTCCCACGCGCCGCAGGCGCACCTCAGGTAGGAGACCGTGCCCTCGGAGGTGCGGTGGGAGGAGACGACGGCCAGGGCCAGGGGGTCGTGCAGGTGTCTGGAGTGCATGACTCCAATCTGCTGTAATGCCCTTATGCATTTCAACGCTTACGGCGGCAACGGGGCGGCGCTCGCGGCGGCCCTGGCGAACGCGACCGACTTCAGCCCTGAGGCGGTCGAGGCGATGCTGACCGAGCACCGCCTGCTCCGCACCGCCGTCACGGCCGAACAGGCCGAGGAGCTGCGCGAGTGGGCGGGGCGGCTCGCGCCCGTGTTCGGGGAGCGCGACCAGGACACGCAGATCAAGCTGATCAACGACCTGCTCGACATCTCCGCCACCAAGCCGTACGTCAGCGCGCACGACGGCCGCGAGCCGCACCTGCACTTCTTCGACCCGAGCGCCGACGTCGTGGCCAGGGCGAAGGACACCACGGCGGGCGGGCTGGCCATGGCCATGTCGTTCGCGGGCGGGCATCGCCTGGGGCGGTGCGACCGCGACGGGTGCGAGATCGTCTTCGTGGACACCTCGCGTAACGGGCGACGCCGGTTCTGCTCGCCGGCCTGCGCGAACAGGGTCAACGTGGCGGCGCACCGGGCCAGGAGCCTTGCCAGATAATCTTCGCGTCGCGTAGTCTTCTCGCGTCTTATCGCCGAGCCCAGGGGGCCGTTGACGTGAGGATCTGAGGTCGCGGGCACCGCGCCGTTCCGCCCTGTCGTGGGCAATGCGCGCACACCTGGACCTCTGGCGACCTCATCGCCCTCTTTTTCCTCGTGCTGTGCGCATTTGCGGTGATTCCCGCCAAGTCACGAAATTTCGACCTTTGTGACGGGAGCCGCCTTATGCCTTATTCCATTGTTGTAGATCACGTGTCCTTCGGCTGGCCGGACGGCACCGGCGTGCTCGACGGGCTCGACGCCGCGTTCCCCGCCGGACGTACCGGGCTCATCGGGGTCAACGGGTCGGGCAAATCCACCCTGCTGAAGATCATCGCGCGGGAGCTGGCCCCTCGCTCCGGGTCCGTGTCCGTGTCGGGCGAGGTGGGGTACCTGCCGCAGAACGTCCCGCTGGGCGCGAGTCGTACCGTGTCGGACCTGCTGGAGATCAGCCGGACGCGGGCGGCGCTGCACGCCATCGAGAGCGGCGACGTGGCCGAGGAGCACTTCGCCGCGGTCGGCGACGACTGGGACGTCGAGGAGCGCGCCCGGGCCGAGCTCGACCGGCTGGGGCTCGACCACATCGGGCTCGACCGCACGGTCGGCACGCTGTCGGGCGGCGAGACCATCATGGTCGCGCTGGCCGCCCAGCTGCTGAAGCGGCCCGAGGTGCTGCTGCTCGACGAGCCCACCAACAACCTCGACCTGGACGCGCGGGAACGGCTCTACGCCGCGGTCGCCGCCTGGCCGGGGGTGCTGGTGGTGGTCAGCCACGACCGCGCGCTGCTGGAGCTGGTCGACCAGATCGCCGAGCTGCGCGACGGCGTCGTACGCATGTACGGGGGCAACCTGAGCGCCTACGAGGAGCAGGTCGCCGGCGAGCAGCAGGCCGCCCTGCGGATGGTGCGGACCGCGGAAGGCGAGGTCCGCAGGCAGCAGCGGGAGCTCATCGAGGCCCGTACCCGGATCGACCGGAACCTGCGCAACGGGCGCAAGGCGTTCGAGAACAAGAAGGTGCCGAAGATCGTCGCCAACACGCTCAAGGGGAAGGCCCAGGTGACCGCCGGCAAGCAGCGCAACCTGGCCATCGAGAAGCTGGAGGAGGCGCGTGAGCGGCTGACGGAGGCCGAGCAGGCGGTGCGCGACGACGCGGAGATCCGGATCCAGCTGCCCGGCACGGAGGTGCCCGCCGGTCGCACGGTCCTCACCCTCCCGCTCCCACCGCCTCCGGCCCTCACCACCCCTCCGCCGTCCTCCGACGGTGCCGCCGCCCATGGTCCGGGCACGACCGCCGCGGGCGACGTACGAGGGGAGCTTGGCACGGCTGAGTCACGGGACCCGGCCGCGCCGGACTCCCGCGGCGCGTCCGGGACGGCGGCCGGCCGCGATGTGCGTACTGAGCACGACGACCATGGCGAGGGCGGCGAAGACGCGGTGCGCGGCGTTGTGCTGGAGACGTTGGTGGTACGTGGTCCCGAGCGGATCGCGTTGCTCGGTCCGAACGGGTCGGGCAAGACCACGTTGCTCAAGCGGATCATCGAGCACGGCGCCCACGTCCCCGTCCGGTACCTCCCGCAGCGCCTCGACCTCCTGGACAACACCCTGAGCGTCGTGGACAACGTGCGGGCCGTGGCCCCGGACGCCTCCGTCAACGACGTCAGGGCCCGCCTGGCGCGCTTCCTGTTCAGGGGCGAGCGGGTCAACCAGGCGGTCGGCACGCTGTCGGGAGGCGAGCGCTTCCGGGCGACCCTCGCCGCGCTCCTGTCGGCGGAGCCGCCGCCACAGCTGCTCCTGCTCGACGAGCCGACGAACAACCTGGACATGGCCAGCGTCCGCCAGCTCTCCCAGGCGCTGAACGCGTACCAAGGGGCGCTCGTCGTGGCCAGCCACGACGTGCCGTTCCTGGAGACGATCGGGATCACCCGCTGGCTGCGACAGGATCGGGACGCTGGACTGACGGAATCGTGATTGACGGGTGGGGATCAACCGGACGATAGTGTGACAGGTGGCTGGACCCCGGTTGATCTCCTGTGTTCTCGCCCTGGCAACCCTCACGCTCGGCGCCTGTTCGTCGTCCTTACCGTCGCCGACCGGAGGCGAGTCGAAGGTCAGCGGCGTCGCCGGCGGCAGTGGCGGCGGGGCGCCCGTAAGCGGCGGCGGCTCGGATGCGAGCAGCAGCCCCAGCCCGAGCGCGCTCACGGCCGAGGCGTACAAGAGCGCGCTCGAGAGCAGGCACAAGGCGCTGGCCGGGGCGATCGACGCCCTGGCGGGTGCGCGCAGCGTCAAGGCCCTGGACGACCGGGTCGGGCGCGCCGAGGAGGCGCTGAGCGGCGCCGCCGACGCGCTGGCCGCCATCGTCCCGCCCGACGCCGTACGCGCCCAGCACGACGCGTACGTGGCCGGCCTGCGTGACTTCGCCAGCGGGCTGGGCGCCACGGCGGGCAAGGTGGGCGCCAGGAACCTGTGCACGTCGTCGGCCGTGCTCATCGACCTCGACGACCAGCTGGCCGCGCTCGACAAGGCGGGCGAGGCCCTGCAGAGCGCCGGCGGCTACCCGGCCGACATCGTGGACGTGAAGGCCGGGAAGAAGGCGACCAGGCGGCTGGGCAACGGTTCGTTCATCCGCAGGAGCACGCTCAACGGCCGCAGCTCGCTGGAGATCGACAACGGCGGCACCCGCGACGCCGTGGTCACCGTCGTGAAGGGCGGCAGCAAGACGTTCAGCGTGTATGTGCGCAAGAAGTCGAAGTTCAAGGTCAGGGGCGTGCGCGACGGCTCGTACAAGATCTACTTCACGCACGGCGTGGACTGGGACGGCAAGAGCAAGTCGTTCACGCGCGAATGCAGCTTCGAGAAGTTCGACAAGTCGGTGAAGTTCAAGACGACGTTCACCGCCACGCAGGTCCGCTGGCACGACTGGCGGGTCACGCTGCACGCGATCTCGGGGGGCAACGCCAAGACCGCGCCCGTGGACCCCGACGACTTCCCGAGCTGACGCCGCCGACAGCACGGAAGGCCGCCCCGACAGCACGGAAGGCCGCCCCGACAGCACGGAAGGCCGCCCCGACGGCACGGAAGGCCGCGCACCTCGACGGTGCGCGGCCTTTCCGGGTCAGGTCGAGAACAGCATGCCCACCCAGCTGCGCTGATGGCGGTGGTGGCCATAGTGGCCGCCGCCGTGCGGGGCGCCCCACGCGGGACCGGGGGCGGGGGGCGGCGGGGGAGCCGCGTGGTACTGCGACTCCATCCGGGTCAGCGTCTCGAGCTCGCCGTAGTCGAGGAAGATCCCACGGCAGTTGTCGCACTGCTCGATGTGGACGCCGTTGCGCTCATAGGTCCGCATGTTCCCGCGGCACTTAGGGCACTGCATCTAAGTCGCTCTCCTTGGCTTCGGGGCTTCAGGGTTGAAACCTACCGCGCGCAACCCCGTCACGCTCGGACGATTCTGTTGCACGTCTCAACCAACGAGTGCTCGACCTCGTCGAGTTCCCGGCCCTCGCGCTGAGCGTTGACGACGGCCACGGCGGCGAGCTGGACGGTGAGCGCCCTGGCGGGCAGGTCGAGCCGCCGCCACGGGTCGTCGCCCCGGCCCAGCGCGGGCCCGCCGGAGGCCAGGTACGCCCCCAGGAACCGCTCCCAGACGGCCGGTTCGAGCAGCCCCGCGGCATACCAGGCGGCCGGTCTGGCCAGGTCCCACGCCGGGTCGCCGACGCCGAGGTCGTCGACGTCGATGAGCAGCCAGCGGTCGCGGTGGACGAGCTGGCCCAGGTGCCAGTCGCCGTGCGTGAGCAGCGCGGGCAGCGGCGCGGGCTCGGGCAGCTCCTTGAAGGCCCGCCTGATGAGCTGCTCGACGGGGCCGTCTCCGGTCATCCGGCCCACCGCCCTGGCGGCCCGCGCGGGACCTCCGGCGGGGGGCAGCCCGGGCAGCGGCGTCAGGGGAATGGCGTGCAGCGCGGCCAGCAACCTGGCGCCCTCCTCCCAGGGCGCGGAGTCCGGGTCGTCCTGCGCGACGGGGCGGCCCGCCGGCCAGACGGTCACCGCGCGGCCCGCGACCGGCAGCACCTCGGTCTCCAGCGGGGCCAGCATCACACCGCTCACCGCGGCCGACGCGGCGGCACGCAGCCGGATCCGCAACGACTCCACGTCGTCGCGCCGGGAGTGGGCCTTGACCACGACCTCGCCCCTGCGTAACACCACGACATCGGTGCGCGTCGGGTGCGACACGGGATCGCCCGCACCGCCGTACGCCGCGGCGACACCCGCCAGCTCATCCTCCAGACCCACTCGTACAGACTATTCGGCGGTATGGGCGGTGCATGCCGCTGGACGCGATCGCCGGATCGGGCCAAACCCCCGACCAGACCTGCGGTGACGGCGGGCCGCGCACGTTCGGCGTGTGCCGTCGTGTGCTGGTCGACGCCCGAGGGTGCCGCTGGTTGCGGAATACGCGTGGGATGATCTCGCCGCCTCCTTCGGAGGGGGATTCATCCTCCGCTGCGACGCCAAGGTCATCACGACCCTGGGTGCGCGGAGCACCCTCCGAGGACGGCGTTCGCATCCCCGCCCGGGCGGCCCTCCAGCGCCGTCGGGCGGGGATGGTCTTGCAGGCGCTGGCTCCCGCTCTGTTCAGAAGTGTTCCGTCTCCTCCCCTTCAGCCACTTCCTGATCGTCCACTACGGTGCTTTTGTGATGCTGCCTGCAGACAACCACGTGCACAGCGAGTGGTCCTGGGACGCCCCGAATGCCTCGATGGAGCGTGCCTGCGCGCGGGCGGTGGAGCTTGGGCTCCCCGCGATCGCCTTCACCGAACACCTCGACCACACGTCGTTGAACATCGGTTCCGCGGATGATGCCCATCTGCTGTCGCTGAGCTCGCCGGAGGGGGTGTTGAGCCCTCCGGCGTTCGACGTGGACGGGTATCTGGACTCGATCGAGCGGTGCCGCGAGCGCTTCCCCGGGCTCCGGATCCTGAGTGGGCTGGAGGTCGGGGAGCCACACTGGCACGCCGAGGCCGTGGCGAAGGTACTCGCGGCCGGGCGGTTCGACCGGATCCTGGGCTCTTTGCACTGCCTGCCCGACGGCGACGGGTTCGCGGAACCGTGGGGGCTGTACGACCACCGGGTTGCGGCCGAGGTCATCCGGGAGTACCTGGCCGAGGTTGCCCGACTGGTGGCGGGGAGCGATGTGTTCTCCGTGCTTGCCCACATCGACTACCCAGTGCGGTCCTGGCCTACGGAGGTTATGCCTTTCGATCCGCTGGCCTTCGAGGAGGAGTTCCGGCATGCGCTGAGGGCGACCGCCTCGTCGGGGCGGGCCCTGGAGGTCAACACAAGGTTGCCGCTGTCACCGGTGATCCTGCGGTGGTGGCACGAGGAGGGCGGGCCGGCGGTCAGCTTCGGCAGCGACGCCCACGACCCATCCCTCGTCGCTCACAGGTTCCGGGAGGCGGCGGACATGGCAGAGGCGCACGGATTCCGCCCTGGGCAGGACCCGTACGATTTCTGGGCGCGTGTGGACTGACGGTAAGGGGCTGGAAGCTCGGAACATGCGCGGAACGGCCAGGTTGGTGGGCTACCGGTCTCGTTCTTCCTCGCAGGTCACAGGCTCCTGTCTGAGGCGAACTCGCGTCGGTCAGACTAGGGGGCATGAGAGTGGGTTTCGCAGTGCCCCAGTCAGGCCCGTGGGCCACCCCCGGCAACATGCGCCGCATCGCCACCCGGGCGGAGGAGCTCGGCTATCACGAGCTGTGGACGTTCCAGCGCCTGCTGTACCCGGTCGGGCATCCGATGGGGCCGACGTACCGCAGCGTGCACGACCCGCTCATCACGCTGGCCCACCTGGCGGGCGTGACGAGCCGGATCCGGCTGGGCGTGGCGGTGATCAACGCGTACGTGCAGCCGGTGGTGCTGGCCAAGCAGCTGGCCACGCTGCAGACGGTCTCGGAGGGCCGGCTGACGGCGGGGCTCGGGCTGGGCTGGCTGCCGGAGGAGTTCGAGGCCGCGGGCGTGGGCATGGAGCGGCGGGGGCGCAGGGGCGAGGAGTTCGTCGAGGTGCTGCGCAAGGCGTGGGCCGACGACGTGGTCGAGCACAGCGGCGAGTTCTACCGCGTGCCGCCCTCCCACATCGACCCCAAGCCGGTGCCCGGGCCGCCGCCGATCCTGCTCGGCGGAACCGCCGAGGTCGCGCTGCGCCGCGCCGGGCGGCTGGCCGACGGGTGGGTGAGCTCAAGCAGGGAGGACCTGGCCGCGGTCGCCGGGCGGGTCGAGCTGATCAAGGCCACGCTGGCAGAGGAAGGCCGGGACGCGGGCGCGTTCCGCTTCGTGTGCCGAGGAGTCACGCAGGTCCGGGCGGCCGACGATGACCGGCCCCTGACGGGCACGTACGAGAAGATCCGGCGCGACGTGGACGGCCTGGCCGCGAGCGGCGTGACCGACGTTTTCCACGACCTCGGCTTCGACCGTGAGTTCGTCACGCTCGACGCCAAGGAGGCGATGCGCCGGGCCGAAGAGGCGCTGGAGGCCCTGGCCCCCTAGCCGGAAGCCCTGGCCTTCTAGCCCCAGCCGCCGTACGGAACCGTGATGATCTCCAGGTTGTGGCCGTTGGGATCGGACCAGTAGAGGCCGCGGCCGCCGTCGTGGGTGTTGATCCGCCCCGGCTGCTCATGGTGCGGATCGGCCCAGTACGTCAGGCCGCGGCTCTTGATCCGGTCCCAGATCTGGTCGAACTCCTCATCGCTGACCAGGAACGCGTAATGCTGCGGGATCACCGCCTCGCCGGCCTCGAGGACGTCGAGCGAGACGTCGTTGCCGAGCGTGACGACGCGGAACGGCCCGTACACCGGCGCCGGCTCCAGGCCGAGGACGTCCACGAGGAACGCGGCGGTCTCGTCCCGGTCCTTCGCCTGCACGATGGTGTGGTTCAGCTGGACGGACATACCTTCACGTTATGTCAGCCCTTCACGTCATGTCAGGGCGACGGGCGGCGAGCCGATGCCGTTGATGAAGTTCGACGGCAGTGCTGAGCGATACGCTACGTCCTGTCAAAGGGCGAGGTCGTGGAGTCGCAACGCCTCGGCGGCCACCGCGTGCCGCAATTCGCGAATGCCTTCGCGCCCCCGTACGGGATGGACGGCGTTCGTCAGCAGCACCACGGTCAACCGGCGCGCGGGATCGACCACCAGCGAGGTGCCGGTGAAGCCGGAATGGCCGAAAGCGCCGCTCAGCGGCCCCACGATCGCCGGGTCGCCGATGCGCACGCCCAGCCCGTGGCGGAAGGCGGCGCCTTCCGCGCCCTGGTCGCGCACCATCTCGGCCACGCTCTCCGGGCGCAGCACGGGCGCGCCGCCGAGCCGCAGCGCCTCGCCGAAGGCCAGCAGGTCCCCGGCTGTGGCGAACAACCCCGCATGCCCCGCCACGCCGCCCAGCGCGTACGCCGTTTCATCGTGCACCTCACCGCGCACACAACCGGCGCCTGACGCGCTCGCGTCCGGTGCGGCGTTTGATACTCCCGGGTCCAGCGCGGCACTTGATGCGCCCGGGTCCGGCGCTGGTCTCGCGCGTTCCCGCTTCCACTCCGTGGCGGCGATCCGGGGCAGCGCTGTGGGCCGGTAGCCGGTGTCGGCCAGGCCGAGCGGGCCCGTGACCCGCGTGCGGACCAGCTCGTCGAGCGGTGCGTCGCCGGCCAGCTCCGCGACCCGGCCCGCCATGACCATGCCGACGTCGCTGTAGAGGTACGGGCCGCCGACCGGGTGGATGATCGGAGTGTCCAGCATCGCCGCCATGCGCTCGGCGGCGTCCGCGCCGGGCAGCTCCAGGTCGATGCGGCGGGTCGGGGGCAGGCCCGCCGTGTGGGTGAGCAGGCGGCGCAGCGTGATCCTGCCGTCGCTGCCCGGTATCCACGTGGCCACCGGCTCGTCCAGGCCGAGCCGGCCCTCCTCGGCCAGCGAGAGCAGCACGGTCGTGGTGAAGAGCTTGCTGATCGAGGCCAGGTCGAAGATCGAGTCCCGACCCGCGGGCGGGCGCTCCGGGGCCAGGCTCCCTTCGGCGTCGGCGTAGCGTACGAGCTCGCCGGTCGCGGCTGCGGCGGCCACGCGGCCGTCCACGGCGATCAGCGCGACCGCCGCCGAGCACACGCGCGGCACCCCGTCCGCCAGGATCTCCCCCAGCCGATCAGCCACCCCGTCCCCCTCATCCCCTCGTGCCGGCCCCGGTCGTCTCAGCCCTGGCCGTCGGAGCACCCCGTCGCCCTGAGCACCCCCTGCGCCCGGAGCCGCCGTCGTCTGACGCACTCGTCGTCCGAGGCGCCCGTCGTCCGGGGCGCCCGTCGTGCGGCGAGCGTCCGTGCGGGGCGCCCGTCGTCCAAGACGCCCCCCGTGGGCGTGAGGCGCGTCCTGTGGGCGGCCGTGGTGCGTGGTGGGCCGCCCGTCGCGCGCCGTCCCCGTCGCGCCGGGCCCGGTCAGCCGCTCAGCGCGTCGCTGAGGCGCTCCCCGTGTGACTCCAGCAGCGCGCGTGCCCCATCGGCGTCGAGCCCGTGCTGGATCATCAGCACGGCGATCTTCGCCTGCCCGCCGGCCGCGTCCAGCGCCGCCTCGGCCGTCGCGTGGTCGGCGCCGGTGATGTCGCTGACCATGCGCAGCGCGCGCCCGGCCAGCTTGTTGTTCATCGCCGACATCTCGATCATCTTGTTGCCGTACGTACGGCCGAGCTTGACCATCGAGATCGTGGAGATCATGTTCAGCACGAGCTTCTGAGCCGTGCCCGCCTTGAGTCTCGTCGAGCCGGTCACCACCTCGGGACCCACGACGACCTCGATCGCGTGCTCCGCGGCGGCCGACAGCGGCGCGCCGTCGTTGCACGACAGGCCGACGGTGAGCGCGCCGCGGGCGGACGCCTCAGCGAGCGCGCCGAGCACGAAAGGGGCCCGCCCGCTGGCGGACACGCCGACCACCGAGTCGAGCGGCCCCACCGCCAGGTCCTTCAACGCGGCGGCGCCGGCGTCGGCATCGTCCTCCGCACCCTCGACGGACCGGGTGAGCGCATCCGGCCCCCCGGCGATGACGCCCTGCACCAGCGACGGATCGGTGCCGAACGTGGGCGGGCACTCGCTGGCGTCGAGCACGGCCAGCCGGCCCGACGTGCCGGCGCCGACGTACAGCAGCCGGCCGCCGTCGGCCATCCGCGCGGAGATCGCGTCGATGGCCGCCGAGATCGCCGGGATGGCCACCGCGACGGCGGCGGGCACGGCGGCGTCGGCCTGGTTCATGAGCCTGGCGATCTGCTCGGTCGGCAGCCGGTCGATCTGGCTGTAGCGGGGATCGCTCTGCTCAGTGGACAGCTCGGGTAGCGGATCAGTCATGACGCTAATTTCCACCCTCTCCTTCACACTTGTAAATATCTTTCAGACAATGGCTTTCATGGCACATGTACGAACCGGAGCCGAACGGCTGGCCGCGGATCCCGCTCTCGCGGGCGGCACCCGCCTCGGCCTGATCACGAACCCCACCGGAGTCCTGCCCGATCTGACCCCGACCCCGGACGCGCTGCTGGCCGCAGGGGTGAACCTGACGGCGCTGTTCGGTCCCGAGCACGGCATGCGCGGCACCGCCCAGGCGGCCGGCAGCGAGGCCGACACCGTGGACGAGAAGACCGGGCTGCCGGTGTTCGACACGCACAAGCTCGAGGGCGAGGCGCTGGACCGGGTGGTCGCGGGGTCTGGCGTGGACACGCTGGTCTTCGACATCGCCGACGTGGGCACCCGGTTCTACACCTACGTCTGGACGATGTACGACCTGCTGGCCTCGGCCGCCCGGCTCGGGCTGCGGTTCGTGGTCCTGGACCGGCCCAACCCGCTCGGCGGGACCGTCCAGGAGGGGCCGCTGCTCGACCCGGCGTTCGCCAGTTTCGTGGGCCGCTTCCCGCTCCCGGTCCGGCACGGCAGGACGGCGGGGGAGCTGGCCACGCTGTTCGGGTTCGACGTGGACCTGCGCGTGGTCGAGATGGAGGGCTGGCGGCGCGACATGACGTTCGCCGAGACGGGGCTGCCCTGGGTGATGCCGTCGGTCAACATGCCCACCCTGGACACCGCGCTGGTCTACCCGGGCACCGGGCTGTTCGAGGGCACGAACTTCTCCGAGGGACGCGGCACGACCAGGCCCTTCGAGCTGGTCGGCGCCCCGTACGCGGATGCCCGGTTGGCCGCCGCGCTGGCCGAGCTGGGCCTGCCGGGCGTGCGGTTCAGGGAGACGTGGTTCACGCCCACCTTCCACAAACACGCGGGCGTCCCCGTGCGCGGCGTCCAGCTCCACGTGCACGACCGCGAGGCGTTCAGGCCGGTGCTGACGGGCCTGTCCATGCTGTACGTGGCCCGCACCCTCTATCCGGACGATCTGCGCTGGTGGGGCCCCGACCTGTTCATGGACCACCTGTGGGGCTCCGACACGCTCACCCGCTGCCTGGACGCGGGCGAGGACCCCCGCGGCCTCTGCCCGCCACCGGGAACCCCTGAAGGACCACTGCTCTACGGCCGACGCGTTTAGCGTCGTGCCGCAGGCAGTGGAGTCTGCGCCTACGATCACGCCAGTTCGCGCCGGTAGAGCCAGAAGACGCGTTCCGCTCGCGCGCCGACGGCGTGCGAGTAGAACCGCAACGGCCCTACCCACCCGATCTGGGCGCTGGCCTGCCCGGCGGCCCGCTGGTCCGCCAGGCACCTGCGCAGCAGCACGCGTCCCACGCCCAGCCCGCGGGCGTCCGGCGAGGTCCCCATCGGCCCGAACCAGCCGGGCCGGGCGCCCCAGGCGGCGAAGCCCAGGACGCGCCCGTCGCGCTCGGCGTAGTGCAGCCCGGCCGCGTGCGTGGCCTCCCAGGCCCAGCGCTCGTTCCACTGCTCCTCGACGAACGCGGCGACCCGCTCCCGGTCCGCACCGGCCGCGAGCACCCGCACCCCGGCCTTCTCCAGACGCCGCAGGTCGTCCTCGACGGACAGGTCGGTGCTCAGGTCGGCCGTCATGTTCCAGGCGACCTGGTAGCGCTCGTAGCCGAGGCTCTCGGCCAGGCAGGCGGCGGCGGTGTAGCGTACGTCGATGCCCGGCCAGGCATAGCACGGCGCGTTGCCGGCGAAGCGCGCCTGCCGCGCGCCCTGGCCCCGCAGCCACTCCTCGGCCGCCCGCACCAGCGCCCGCCCACGCCCCTGCCCCTGCACGGAGGGGTGCACGGCCAGCAGGTCGATGTGCCCGGCCGCCGGATCGCCGGCCGACAGGGACGCCATCACGACGCCGCCGTCGGTGGCCAGCGCCGTCCAGCGCCGCTCCGCGGGAGGACGCGAGAGATAGCCGACCAGGCCGGCGGCCTCCGCGGCGTCCAGCGTGAGCGCGGCGGTGGCGACCTCGGCCGCCTCCGTCAGATCCGCGGCCAGATCGGTGACCCGCACAACGTGGGACATCACACCTCGCTCATCGGGCGGGCGATCACGCTGCGGCGCT
The DNA here is from genome assembly GCF_044466425.1 of Nonomuraea sp. NPDC049400. NCBI lineage: Bacteria > Bacillati > Actinomycetota > Actinomycetes > Streptosporangiales > Streptosporangiaceae > Nonomuraea > Nonomuraea sp. NPDC049400. The sequence goes on along the minus strand of NZ_JBITMP010000030.1, from coordinate 52,619 downwards.
CGGGGTAGAAGCACGCGTGCTCCTGCGGCACCCCTTCCGTCAGCTGCAGCAGCGGCCGCTCGCTGCACCGCTCGCCCCTGAACGGGCAGCGGCGGGCGAACAGGCAGCCCTCGTCCGACTGGCTCTCGTCCAGCGACTCCAGCGGCGTCACCGGGTGCTCGCCGGGCTCCTCCAGGCCGTGCAGCACCGGGATCGCCGACAGCAGCGACTGCGTGTACGGGTGCACGGGGTCGGCGATGACCGTGTCCACGGGGCCGCGCTCGACGACCTGGCCGCGGTAGATGACGTACAGCTCGCCGTCGTCGCCGATGTAGCGGGCCGTGGCCACGTCGTGGGTGATGAACAGCACGCTCACGCCGAGCCGCTCGCGCAGGTCCTTCAGCAGCGCCAGGATGCCCAGCCGGAGCGACACGTCGATCATCGAGACGGCCTCGTCCGCGACGAGCATCTCCGGGTCGACGGTCAGCGCGCGGGCGATGACCACGCGCTGCCGCATGCCGCCGGACAGCTGGTGCGGGTAGCGCGACAGCACCGTGCCGGGGTCGAGACCCACCAGCGACAGCACCTCGGCCGCCCGCTCGTCGATCCACGACCCTGACCGCCCGGTCTGCCTGGCCCGCAGGCTCAGCGGGGCGTACAGCGTCTGGTGGATGGTCCTGGTCGGGTTCAGGGCGGAATACGGGTCCTGGTGGATCATCTGGATCTTGCGGAAGTGCGGCTGGCGCTGCTTGTGCTTGAGCGACGACATGGAGACGCCGTCGATGAGGATCTCGCCCTCGTCGTACGTCTCCAGCCCGGCGATGATCCGGCCCAGCGTGGTCTTGCCGCACCCGGACTCGCCGATGAACGAGGCCGCGCCCCCCTTGGGGATCGAGAAGTCGACCCCGCGCAGCGCGCGCACCTCACGGGCGCCCAGCATCTTGCCGCGCTGCTTGAACGTCTTGACGACGCCGGTCCCAGTGATCATGCGTGCTCCTTCACGTTCACGGTCACGGCGTGGCAGGCCACGACCCTGGACCCGTCGGCGACCGCGTCGGGGTCGACGGTGTCGCAGACGTCCATGCGCAGCGGGCAGCGCTCCCTGAACACGCAGCCCTCCTTCGGCACGGTCGCCAGCGTCGGCGGCCTGCCGGGCAGCGCCCGCGCCTCGTCGATGTCGCCGACGAGCCGCGGGATGGCCTTGATCAGGCCCCTGGTGTAGGGGTGCTTCGGCGAGCCGAGCACCTCCCTGGTGGGGCCCTGCTCGACCAGCCGCCCGCCGTACATGACGGCCAGCCGGTCGGCCACCTCGGCCACCACGCCGATGTCGTGGGTGATGACGAGGGTGGTGAGGCCGCGCTCCGCGTGCACCTCGCGGACGATCTTCAGGATGTTCGCCTGGGTGATCATGTCGAGCGCGGTCGTCGGCTCGTCCAGCACCACCAGGTGGGCGTTGAGCACCAGCGCCAGCATGATGCCGACCCGCTGGCGCATGCCGCCGGACAGCTCGTGCTGGTGCGAGTCGAGCACCCTGGCCCCGTCCAGCCCCATCCGGCCGAGCAGCTCCTTGGCCTCGCGCACCAGCGCGCGCAGGTCCTCGACGCCGTGCGAGCGGCCCAGGTCGAGCAGCTGCTTGCCGACTGTCTTGAGCGGGTTCAGGGAGTTCTGGGCGGCCTGGAAGACGTACCCGATGTGCTTGCCCCTGGCCTTGCGCAGCTGCTCGCCCCGCAGGCCCACCACGTCGCCGAGCCCGTCGATCTCGACGCTGCCCGCCGCGATCCTGCCCGGCGGCTGGACGGCGTTGAGCAGCGACAGGGCCATCGTGGACTTGCCGGACCCCGACTCGCCGACGATGCCGGTGATCGAGCCGGGCTCCAGGGTCAGGCTGATGTCCCTGACGGCGGGCAGCTCGCCCGCGGGGGTCTTGTAGACGACCGTGAGGCCGTCGATGCGCACTCCCGGCGCTTGCTTCGTCACCCTTTACTCCTCGCGCAGCCGGGGGTTGAAGATCTCGTCCATGGCGTCCACCACGAGCACGATGGCCAGCGTCAACAACAGGATCGCCAGCAGCGGCCCGATGAGGAAGCCCAGCGCGCTCGGCACGGTGAGCGCGCCCGAGCGGAACACGGCGGTGTTGAGCATCTGCCCCCAGTTGTTCGACTCGTACGGCAGCACTCCCAGGAAGAACAGGCCGACCTGGGCGTACACGCCGCCGGTGACCGCGATGAGCATGTTCATCGCGATGTACGGCGCCATGCTGGGCAGCAGCTCCTTGCCCACGATGTGCGTCGTGGAAAGGCCGAGCCCGCGCGCCGCCTCGATGAAGCCCCGCTCGCGCAGCGACAGCGTCTGCGAGCGCACCGCCCGCGCCACGCCGCCCCAGCTGAGCAGCCCCAGCACCAGGCCCATCTGGATCGCGCTGTTGAACTTCCACACGGTGGAGAGCACCAGCAGCAGCGGCAGCCCGGGGATGGTCAGCTTCATGTCGGTGAGCCGCATGAGCACGTTGTCCCAGCGGCCCCGCTTGAAGCCGGAGAACAGCCCGATGCCGGCGCCCACGACCACGGTGATGACCGCGGTCACCAGCGCGGCCAGCAGCACGTACCGCGACCCGGTGACCACCAGGGCGATCACGTCCCTGCCCTGGTCGTCGGTGCCGAGCCAGTGCTCCCAGCTCGGTGGCCTGGTGATCTGGCTCGGGTCGCGGGGCAGCTGGGCGGGGTAGAACATGGGCCCGAAGACGCCCATGAACACGAAACCGAGCATGAGCACGACGCCCACCATGCGGCTGGGCTTGCGCTTCATCACCCGCCACACGCCCGCCCAGAAGTTGCGGCGCATCGTGGCGCTCGTCGACGAGCTCTCCAGGAGCACGCTCATGACGACACCTCCTCCCCGCTGCGGACCCGCGGGTCGATCACGGAGTAGAACAGGTCGGCGAGGATGTTCGCCACGATGATGGACACCGTGATCAGCAGGAACGCCCCGCCCATCAGCGCGTAGTCACGCATGGTGATGCTGTCGAGGAGCAGCAGGCCCAGTCCCGGATAGTTGAAGATCCGCTCGATGAACACCGCGCCGCCGAGCAGCACGCCGAGTGAGAGCGCGAGGATCGTGAAGAGCGGCAGGATCGCGTTGCGCGCGATGTACCTGAAGATGATCGACCGCTTCATCCCGCGCAGCTCCGCCGCCAGGATGAAGTCGTCGCCGAGCACGGTCACCACGCTCGACTTCATCGCCAGGATCCACCCGCCGTAGGCCGCCAGCGCGTACGTCAGCACCGGCAGCACCGCGTGCTCGACCAGCGAGCCGATGTAGCCGGCGTTGAACCCGGGCTCGAACAGGATGTCCACGGGCCCGTCGGCCGGCAGGATCGGGATCAGCGTCGCGAAGATCGCGCTGAGCAGCAGGCCCAGCACGTACTGCGGCACGCCGTGCAGCAGCGACCCCGAGATGGCCAGGATGTCGCCGAGCTTGCCCGAGCGCTTGATGGCCGCGTAGACGCCCATGACGATGCCCACCAGGAAGCTCAGCAGCGTTCCCGCCAGCACCGGCAGGACGGTCCACTTGGCCGCCTCACCGAGCACCTGGGTGACCGGCGCGCCCGCGTGGGTGACCGACTGCCCCAGGTCGAAGCGGAGCAGGCCGGACATGTACTGGACGTACTGCTCCCAGAGCGAGCCCTTGGGCTGGAACCCGTACAGCACGCGCGTCGCCTGCTCGGCCGTCTGGGGATCCATGCCCTGCTGGATCAGCTTCTGCACGTTGGCGGCGACCGGGTCGCCGGGGATGCTCCTCACGATGAAGAAGCTGATCGTGGCTACGACGAGGATCATGACGATCCCGCGGGCCAGGTGGCCCGCGAGTCGTCGTGCGATGACTACCATAGGCTCTTTCTCTATTGCTTGGCCTTGATGAGGCCCAGCTGGATCCAGACCCCGGCGGGCAGGCGCAGCAGGTCGCTGTCCTGCTCGGGCCAGCCGGTGAACCGGCCGGTGTTGGTGAACTGCGTGTTCACGTAGTCCCAGAGCTGGATGGCGGGCAGGTCCTGGTTGGCCGTCTTGGCGAGCTGGAGCATGATCGGCTTGGCCTGCTCGGCGGTGGCCGCGTTCAGCTTGGCCGTGAGCTCACCCGGGTTGACCTTGCCGACGCCCTGGACGTCGAGCTCCTCCGCGCTGCCCATCCAGTTGCCGCCCTTGCCGGGCGCGCTGTGCGCGACCTTGCCGGCGACGTTGGTCCAGCCGTTGGAGGCACCGTAGAGGCGCTGGAAGATGTCGTACGGCGCCGGGCCGAGCGCCATCAGCCAGAAGCCGGCGTCGTACTTGCCGGCGGCGATCTCCTCGAGGTAGACGGGGAAGTCGGCGACGGTCACGACCTCGGCGTCCACGCCGTTCTCGATGAGCTGGCTCTTGATGTTCTCCTGCGCGGAGATCCAGTCGGAGAAGCCGGACGGCGCGTGCATCGTGACCTTCCACGGCGAGCCGTCGGCCAGCGCCCACTTGCCGCCCTTCTTCTGCAGGCCGGCCTGCTTGAATTCGGCCTCGGCCTTGGCCACGTCGTGCTTGTACGGCTCAAGGCTCGCCAGCTCGGAGCCGAGCCACTCCTGCGCGGGCTTCTGGTGGATGCCGGAGGTCGTCACAGCCGCGGTGCCGCCCTCGGGCGAGGCCACCTTGGTCACCTGGTCGCGGTCGATCAGGTAGGCCAGGCCGCGCCGCACGTGGACGTTGTCGTACGGCTTCTTCGACTGGTTGAACGCCAGGCCGACGGCCACCGGCGAGAAGCCCTTGATCAGCTGCGAGCCGGGGGCGTTCTTGATCCGGGTCATCACGTCCGTCGGAGCGGCGACGAAGCCGGAGTGGTCGAGCTTGCCGGCGGTCAGGTAGTTCCAGATCTGCTCGTTGCCGCTGTAGTTGAGGAACTTCACCTGCGCGGGCGCGACCTGCGCGGCGTTGTAGAAGTTCTTGTTCTTCACCAGCAGGGCCTCGCCGGGGTTCACCCGCTCGAGCGTGAAGGGACCGGCCGAGACGTCCTTGGGCGGCGCGAAGGCGAGCACCTTCTGGCCGATGGCGAGGATCTCCTCACGCGCCTTGTCCGCGTCGGCGCCGGTGCCCCTGGAGGTCTTGAGCTTGTCCCAGAAGTCGGCGGGCAGCAGGCTGCTCCAGACGTGCGCGGGCACGACCCAGCTGTCCATGACGCCCCGGGCGAACTTCGAGCTCGGGTTCTTCATGTCCTGGGTGACCTTGACGGTCTTGTCGTCGACGACCTGGATGTCGGCCGCCACGCCCGCCGCGCCCGGCGTGGTCGCGAACGCGGTGCTGCCGGTGGTGGAGGCCAGCCCGAGGGAGAGCTTCACGTCCTCGGCGGTCACCGGCTTGCCGTCGGACCACTTGCCGTTCGGCTGGATGTGGATGGTGACCGAGGAGTTGTCGGGAGCGATCTCCCAACTGGCGGCGATGCCGGGGTAGAACTGGTTCGGGTCGGTCAGGTGGTTCTTGACCCAGCCCAGCTTCATCGCGTTGTAGCCGATGAAGGAGTTGCCCTTCGGCGCCCAGGGGTTCGCCGGGCCGCTGGCGTCGATGCCGGGCCTGTTCACGTCGATCGTCGTGAAGAGCCCGCCGCCGCCGCCCGAGCCACTGGAATTGTTGGTGGAACCACCGCTGCACGCCGCTGTCGCGGTGGCAAGACCCAGCAACGCGACTACCGCTGCCAGTCGTTTCATTTGCCGCTCCGGGGAGATGTCGGGACCTGTCGAAGATCTGTAGGGATTGACCGGACACTACGATCGCGCCTGACCCGCGTCAATAATCTCCAGTGGTTGTGAGGCTAATGTAACTTTCCTTCATCAGTGTGCGGATTGGAGCTAAGCGCCGTCAAGTAATCGGTCAGCTGTTTACCAAGACGGCCGCCCCGTTGACCTGGTCATTCGCCAGATCGGTGAGTGCGCGGTCCGCCTCTTCGAACGGGTAGAGACTCGTCGTCACGCGTGGCGGATGCGCCAGCGCCAGCTCCAGATAGGCCCGCCCGTCGGCCCTGGTGTTGGCCGTCACGCTGCGTAGCGTGCGCTCCTGGAAGAGATGCCGCTCGTAGTCCAGAACGGGCACATCGGTCAGATGAATTCCCGCGATGGCCAAAGTGCCGCCCCGGTCGAGCGCTTCGAGCGCCGCTGGGACCAGGGTACCTACCGGCGCAAACAGGATGGCCGAGTCCAGCGGCTCGGGCGGTATGTCGCCCGCCGACGCGGCGCCCAGCTCGAGCGCGAGCGCCCTGGAGGCCGCCGATCTGGTCACCGCGTGCACGACCGCGCCCTGCGCGATGGCTGCCTGCGCCGTCAGGTGGGCCGAGGCCCCGAACCCGTAGATCCCCAGCCGCCCGCCCGGCGGCAGATCGCAGCGGAGCAGCGCCCGGTAGCCGATGATCCCGGCGCACAGCAGCGGCGCCAGCCGCTCGGCGGGCACGTCGCCGGGCAGGGGATAGACGTAGTCGCGGGGCGCGACGAGATATTCGGCGTAACCGCCGTCGGCGTCCCACCCCGTATAAGCGGAACGAGGGCAGAGGTTCTCCATCCCCCGCACGCAGTAGCGGCACGTGCCGCAGGTGGAGCGGAGCCAGGCCACGCCCACCCGCTCGTCCGTGCCCGCCACTCTGCCCACCGCCTGGTGACCGGGCGTGGTCCGCGGCCGCCGCGGCTGGAGATCGCCCTCCGCCAGATGCAGGTCCGTACGGCACACGCCGCACGCCTCGACCCGGACCAGCACCTCGCCGGGCCCAGGCTCGGGCAGGTCCCGCTCGACGAGCTCCAGCGGCCGGGTCGCCATCGGCCCCGGCTCGGCCACGACCCACGCCCGCATGGTCACGACAGCCTGGAGTGGGCGAGCGAGGCGTAGAGCGCGGCGCCGTCGGGCAGCACGGCGTCATCGAAGATCGCCTCGGGAGAGTGGTTGTAGGGCGCGGTGGCCGGATCCCGGTCGGGCGGGCACGCCCCCAGGAACACGAACGCGCCCGGCACCTCCTCCAGCACGTACGAGAAGTCCTCTGAGCCCATGACCGGCTGCGGCGACACGAAATACCGTCCAGGACCGAACAGCTCGTCCGCCGTCCTGCCCACGAACGCGGCCTCGCTGTCGTTGTTCACCGTCACCGGGTACCCCATCCCGAACGACGCCTCGACCTCCAGCCCGTGCGCCGCCGCGATGCCCTGCACGACCTCCACCAGCCGCCGCTTGACCTTCGCCCGGTTGTCCTTGCTGAACGTGCGCACCGTGGCCTCGAACCTGGCCTCGTCGGGGATCACGTTGTCCGCCGACCCGCCGTGGAAGCTGCCCACCGTCACCACCACGGGGTCGAACGGGTCGAACCCCCTGGTCACCATGGTCTGCAGCGCCGTCACCATCTCGCAGCCCGCCTGGATCGGGTCCAGCGACCGGTGCGGGCTGGAGCCGTGCCCGCCGCGCCCCTTGACCGTCACGAGGAACGTGTCCGCCGCCGCCATGATCGGCCCCGGCCGCGACGCGAACAGCCCAGGCGGCAACATCGCGGACACGACGTGCATCCCGTACGCCGCCACCGGCCGCGCGCCCGCCGCCTCGAGCACGCCCTCGCCGATCATGTGCTTGGCGCCCTCGTGCCCCTCCTCACCCGGCTGGAACATGAAGATGACGTCACCCGCCAGCTCCTCGCGCCGCGCGCTCAGCAGCCGCGCCGCCCCGGCCAGCATCGCGGTGTGCAGGTCGTGCCCGCACGCGTGCATCTGGCCGGGAAGCTGCGAGGTGTACGGCAGATCGTTCTTCTCGGCCACGGGCAGCGCGTCCATGTCCCCGCGCAGCAGCACGGCGGGCCCCGGCCGGCCGCCCCTCAGCACCGCCGTGACCGAGCTGAGCGAGGTGCCGGTCTTGATCTCCAGCGGCAAGCCCTCCAACGCGGCCAGGACCTTCTCCTGCGTGCGCGGCAGGTGCAGGCCGAGCTCCGGCGTGGTGTGCAACGAGTGACGGAGCTCGACGAGCTCGTCACGGATATCAAGGGCTTCATCGGTGAATGTCATGAAGAACATTGTTCATGGAGGGGCCAGGAAGTCGACAAGGCGCGCTCGCTACGATGAGCGTGTGACTGAGCGCAAGCGGATCGACTCGTGGTTGTCAGACATGGACGGCGTCCTCGTCCACGAGGGGCGGCCGGTCCCCGGTGCGGACGAATTCATCAAGCGGCTCAGCGAGTCCGGCAAGCGGTTCCGGGTCCTGACGAACAACTCGATCTACACTCCGCGCGACCTGTCGGTGCGCCTGGCCGGGGCGGGCCTCGAGGTGCCCCCCGACTCCATCTGGACCTCCGCGCAGGCCACCGCCCAGTTCCTCGACGACCAGCGCTCGGGCGGCTCGGCGTACGTGATCGGCGAGGCGGGCCTGACCACGGCGCTGCACCAGGTCGGCTACGTGCTCACCGACCTCGACCCCGACTACGTCGTGCTCGGCGAGACCCGCACCTACAGCTTCACCCAGATCACCAGGGCCATCCGCCTCATCGAGGGCGGCGCCCGCTTCATCGCCACCAACCCCGACCCCATCGGCCCCTCCACCGAGGGCTCGCTGCCGGCGTGCGGCGCCGTGGCCGCCCTCATCACCAAGGCCACCGGCGTGGCCCCCTACTTCGTCGGCAAGCCCAACCCCCGCATGATGCGCAGCGCCCTCAACGACATCGAGGGCCACAGCGAGACGACCGCCATGATCGGCGACCGCATGGACACCGACATCGTGTCGGGCATGGAGGCGGGCCTGTTCACGATCCTGGTCCTCACCGGCGTCACCCAGCGTGCGGAGATCGACCGCTTCCCCTACCGCCCCTCGCTGGTGGTCGACTCGGTGGCCGACCTCATCGACCTCATCTGAACCTGACCCGTTCTGACAGGTACGGGTGGCACGCTTGGCCGTCATGACCCGCGTTTACCTGGAGATCGGCCCGAAGAAAGTGTTCGCCTGCTCGCTCGACTGGCCCGGCTGGTGCCGCGTCGCCAAGGGCGAGGAGGCCGCTCTGGACCTGCTCATGGAGTACGTCCCCCGCTACGGCGTGGTGGCCGCGCGCGCCGGCCTGGAGTTCTCGCCGGGCGACCCGGTGGTGGTGGCACGGGTTCCCGGCAGTGAGATGACGGACTTCGGCGCGCCGTACGCGGTCCCCGACCTGGACCAGGAGCCCCTGTCGGCCGCGGCGGCGGAACGCGGCGTCGCCCTGCTGCGGGCGGCGTGGGCCCTCTTCGACGAGACCGCCGCCACCTCGCCGGAGGACCTGCGCAAGGGGCCCCGCGGTGGCGGGCGCGACCTGTCGCGCATCGTCGATCACGTGTTGAACGCCGAGCGCGCCTACGCCAGGAAAGTGGACGTCCGCCACAAGCCGTACAAGTCGCCCGCGGATCGGGACGCGATGCGGGCGGAGCTGGCCGACGTGCTGTCCCGGCCATGGGAGCCGCCTCAGAAGACCGGCTGGCCGCCGCGCTACGCGCTGCGCCGGATCGCCTGGCACGTCCTCGACCATCTCTGGGAGATCGAGGACCGCCGGTAGCGGCGGCCAAGGCAAAGAATCGACCCCGATTTCATCGACTTACGGCCAAGGCTGCTCACTGACTGCAACCATATGGTGACCGAAAGCGGGGGCGGGTCCAAGGGGATGGCCGCGTCCCGTCCAGCAAGCGCAAAGGTATGACGGGTGGACGTACAAGCGGAGATTCTCGACTTGAAGCTCCGTGTCGAAGGCCTCGAGACGTGCGGCCGGGTCACCGGCGCCGACGGCGAGCAGCACCTCCTACACGAGATCAACGAACGCGCCAAGCGCCTGGAAGCGGAGATCGCCGCCATCAAGACGGAGATGGCGATGGCCCGCACCGAGACGATCGAGCAGTTCGCGGCCGTCGACGTGGAGGTCGCGGCCATCCGGCGGGAGGTCAACGCCCGCTTCGCCGCCTCGCCCGGTGCGGACGACTTCATCCCGACGCAGATAGCCGACGAGTTCGCGACCGTGCGCTCGGAGATCGCGCAGGAGTTCGACTCGGTGCGGTCGGAGCTGCTCGACCTGGGCATCAAGGTCGATCGGCTGCTGAAGAAGGACTGCATGTGACGGTGCCCCGGCGGCTATCCCACCTTGCGCAGCACCACGCCGAACAGGCGATCCGCCGCCAGATATCCGGCATGGCGGGAGTCGTGCGAGCGGTCCGGATTGTCGCCCAGCACGACCAGCCGCCCGTCCGGCACCCGCGTACCCGGCGCCGTCCGCAAAGCGGGGACGGTGTCGCGCGGTATCGGGTCACCCGGCACGGCCGCGACGCGCTTGATGATCCAGCGCGAGCTCACGCTCGGGTGCGGTTCCCCTGAGCGCCCGCCTGGCGGGGTGTTGGCGAGCACGACGACCTGCCCGGCCTGCACTGATCCGGGCGGCGTCCGGCGGACGAGCACGCGCTCGCCGGGCCGGTACGCCGGCAGCATGCTCTCCCCTTCGACCGTCACCACCAGGTAGCGGCGGCGCAGCCAGACGAGCGTGAGAGCGAGACCGGCGACGGCGAGCGCGGCCACCGCGCCGGTCACCGCGCCGGTCACCGTGCCGCTCCCGTCGGTTCGGCGTCGTCCAGGTAGCCGGCCGCCTGCCGGGTGAACAGCTGGGCGTACGTGCCGTCCTCGGCCAGCAGCGCGGCATGCGTGCCCGCCTCGGCGACGACGCCGTCGGCCAGCACCACGATCCGGTCGGCGTCACGGACCGCGCCGAGGCGATGGGAGATGACCACGCTGGTGCGTCCGGACCGCAGCCTCGCGAGGTGGCTGTGCACCTCGTACTCGGCCTCCGGGTCCAGGCCGGCGCTGGGCTCGTCGAGGATCATCAGGTCCTGGTCGCGGCGCAGGAACGCCCTGGCGAGCGCCAGCCGCTGCCACTGCCCGCCGGACAGCAGCACACCGTCGTTCTGCTCCTCTTCCTGGTCGGCGGGGAAGCCGCGGCTCAGCATCGTGCGGTAGCCGTTCCGCAGGGTCGCGACGGCGTCGTGGACACCGGCGTCCCGTGCCGCCCGTTCGAGCCGCGCCTGGTCCTGGGCGGCGGAGAGATCACCCACCGCTATGTTGTCGGCCGCCGTCAGCTCGTACGACACGAAGTCCTGGAAGACGGCGCCGATCCGGGCACGCAGCGCCTCCGGCGGCACGTCGCGGATGTCCACGCCGTCCCACAGGATCGCTCCGCGCGTCGGGTCATAGAAGCGGCACAACAGCTTCACGAGCGTGCTCTTGCCGGTGCCGTTCCGCCCGACCAGCGCGACCGTGTCCCCATTCGGGATGAACAGGTTGACGCCGCGCAGGATCCACGGATGATCCTCGCTGTAGCGGAACCAGACGTCGCGCAGCTCGATGCCCCGGCGCAGGGGCGGCAGCGACCGGCCCGGGGACGGCGCCGGCAGGCCGGACCCGGCTGTCACGATCGTGACGTGGTGGTGGAACATCAACAACTGCTCGTACGCCATCACACCGGCCGACACCATGACGTTCAGCGCCGCCTGCACACCGGCGACCGCCGCCACGAACATCGACACGTCGCCCACGCCGAGCTGCCCGCGGCCCGCCGCGAGGATCGTCCAGACCAGTCCCACGCCGGCCACGATCGCCGACGCGCCCGACAGGCCCGCCTGCACGGCGAACTCCCGCCGGTCCATCCGGCGGCGAGCGGCGTTGGCGGTCCGCAGCTCGGCCAGCATGCGAAGACGCAGGAAGGCGCCGAGGTCGAAGAGCCGGATCTCCTTGGCGGCATCCGTGGTCGACATCAGGTGCGCGTAGAACAGCTCCCGGCGCTCGGCGGGCCCGATCCGCCACAGCATCGCGACCCGCTGCCGCGACATCCGCAGCTCGATGAGCAGAGCCGGTACGGCCGACAGCAGCACCACGACGGTGAACGCGGTGTTGATCAGCGCCAGGGAGCCGACGAACCCGGCGACGGTCACCGTGCCGCGCGCGGCGGAGAGCGCGGTGTCCACCAGCCTGCCCGGGTTGCCCGCGCTCTGCTCGGCCAGGCGCAGCCGGTCAAGGAAGGCGGGGCTCTCGAACTCGGCCAGTCCCGTGACGCGGCATACCGCCGCGAACAGCTCGTCCTTGGCGCGCAGCGCGGCGCGGCGGTCCACCTCGGCGCGCAGGTAATGTCCGGCGTGCGCCGCCGCCGTGGCGACCGCGGTGACGACGGCGATCGTCACCGCCAGGGTGAGCAGCGCGCCCGTCTGCCCGCTCGCCACCCCGTCCAGCACGGCCTTGGTCAGCCAGGCCACGGCGACCGGGGTGGCCGAGCCCACCAGCGTGACCGCCAGGTATCCGAGGACATGGACCGGCGCCGACCGCCACACCAGCGCGGCGGCGCGTACCACGCTCCGTGCCAGCTCCCGCCGCGTCGGCGCCGGCTCGCTCACGCGGGCGAACCGGCCGGCAGCCGGGAGATCTCGGGCGCCACCGCGAGCAGCTTGCCGCCCGTGGCCACCTGGAGGAAGGTCGGGAACGACTGCACGCCGAACGCGTTGCTCACCACGCTGTCCACGACCACCTGCGCCACGGGCGTCAAAGTGGTGACCATCTCCGCGGCGTCACCCGATCGGTTGTCGACCACCGCCAGCACCCGGGACCGGTCCTGGCCGGCGGCCCACGAGGCGAAGGCGGGCAGCTTCTCATGGCAGCCGCTGCAATCGGGCGACAGGAATGCGACCACCGTCCCGTCCGGCAGGAGATCCCGGGTGAGACGGGTCCCGTCCACGGTCGTCGCCTCGAAATCGCGGGCGACGTCGCCAGGGGACAGCTGCCCGCCTGCGCTGAGCGGGCCGCCCATCAGGTCGACGGCTTCGTACAGCGCGTCCAGCAGCTTGGTGTGCTCCCGGAGCCGCCGGACCACGCCGAGCGTCAACACCAGAAGCACGAGGCACAATGCGCCGACGAGGGCTACGACGGCGATCAGATAGGACATGGGGAACCTCCATGCGAGGGGCCCGGCCGGCCCTCCAGCCGGGCACCCGATGAATGAGCGGTTACGAGCAGTAGACGTATGACTTGCAACCGCCGCAGGAGACACGACCGTCGGGGTAGTAGCAGCAGTACTTCGCGGTGAACGCCGGGAAGTTGCAGCACTGGTAGCCGCAGTCGGCCGCCCTGGCCACGGTGTGCGGCGCGATCAGCTCGAGGAGCCGGTCGGCCATTCTGGTCACGACGCGCATAGAACTTTTCCTTTCGGTCGTTCCGGCGGGCCCGCGCCCGCCCAGGCGAGGCGGTACGCCGGCCTGTGCCGCCGTCCCGCCGCACGTCGCAGCCTGCGCCAGGGCGCTGGGCGATTTCTCAACGATTTCTCAACGGCCTGTCCCAGCAGGTCAGGCCGGATGATGAAACGCGGCGAGGCGGTCGCGGACCTTCGACGCCTTCCCGTCGTCGAAGGCGTCGAAGAACTCCGCCGCCTGCTTCCACGCGTCGAGCGCGGCCGCGACGTCACCCGCCCGCACGTGCGTCTCGCCCAGGCGGACCAGCGTCTCGGCGGCCGCGTGCCGGTCGTCGCAGTCGCGCAGCAGCTCCACCGCCCGCTCGAAGCAGGTCACCGCCGCCGCGAAGTCGCCCTTGAGGTGCAGCACGTGGGCGACGCTGTCCCAGGCGTGGCCCTCGCCCTGGGTGTACCCGTGGTCGGCCAGGAGCCGCTGGGCGCGCCGGCAGTCGGCCAGCGCCTCGTCGTACTCGCCGGTACCGGCTCGCAACCAGCCGGAGTTGTTCAGCGCCCGCGCCTCTCCGACGACGTCGCCTGCCTGCCGGAACAGCTCCAGCGCGTGCAGCGTCTGGCCCAGCGACTCGCCGGGCCGCACCCGGCTCAGCACGACGCTCAGGCCCAGGTGGATGTGGGCGAGCAGGACCGGTTCGCCGAGGTCCCGGTGCAGCTCCACCGCCTGCTCGAAGTGCTCGACGGCCTCGAGGTCGCGGTCGAGCCTGACGTGGGCGCGGGCGATGCTGTTGTGGCAGCGGGCCTGGGCCAGCCGGTCGCCGAGCCGCCCGGCCGCGTCCAACGCCACCGCATGCGTGCGCAGGATCTCCTCCCAGAGGCCGCGGCGCTGCATGAACTCCGCGAACGCCCACGGCAACTGCCACGCGTGCCGGTCGAACCCGGCCGCGGTCGCCTCCGCCAGCAACGCCGGCAGCGCCACCGACTCGTCCGCGTACCAGCGCAGGGCCTCCGCCTGCCCGGCGAACCGCTCCACCACGGCACCTCGCGCCGGCGGGTCCAGCGGCAGGCTGTCGCGGTGCGGGTAACACAAATCGTTGGCGGCGCACGCCGAGTGCAGGTAGTGGTCCAGCAGCCGGCGCGTCGCCGCCCGCCGTACCGCCCGGCTGTCGGCGGCGCGCCCCTGCTCCGCCGCGTACACGCGCAGCAGGTCATGCAGGTGCAGGCGGCCGGGCGCGCGGAGCTCGATCAGGTTCGCGCGGTCGAGGTGCGTGGCCGGCTCCCGCGTGCGGTCCACCGGCAGAGCGGCCAGGCTCGCCGCCGCCGGCAGCGACAGATGCGGCCCGGGATGTTGCCCGAGGCGCCGGAACAGCCTGGCCGCGGGCGCGGGCAGGTCCCGGTACGAGCGCCCGAACACGCCGCGCAGGTCGATCGCGGGGTCGCTGTGGGCGAACGGCTCCAGATCCGCGCCGGCCCGCTCGAGGTCCGCGGCGGCCTCGCCCAGCGGCAGATCGGCGCGCTGGGCCAGCTGCGCCGCGACGATCGCCAGCGCCAGCGGCAGCCGCCCGCACCGCCGGATGATCCGCGCGGTGGCCGTCGGCTCCGCCGCCAGCCGTGCCTCGCCCAGCCACGCCACCAAGAGGCGGTAGGCGTCGTCTCCCGGCAGGACGTCCAGATTCAGCAGGTACGCCCCCGCCGTGACCGCGAGGCCGGACAACTCGGAGCGGCTGGTGACCAGCGTCAGGCACCCCGGCGCGGTGGCCAGCAGCGGCCGCACCTGGGCGGCGCCGTGGGCGTCGTCGAGCACGACGAGGACCCGCCGGCAGGCCAGCATGCTGCGGTAGAGCCCGAGCTGGGCCTCGAAGCCCGAAGGCACCTGGGCTTCGGGCACGCCGAGCGCGCCGAGGAAGCGGGGCAGGACCACGGCCGCGTCGGCCGGGCCGACCGTGCCGAGATCGGCATACAGCTGCCCGTCGGGAAAGCGGTCGCGGTGCAGGTGAGCCCAGCGCAGCGCCAGCGACGACTTGCCCACCCCGGGCGGCCCGGAGATCGCGCAGACCGTCGCGGTAGCCGGACGTTCGCCGGGTGCGATCGCGGCCAGCTTCTCCAGTTCCGGCGCCCGCCCGACGAAGTGCCTCAGGCCGACCGGCAGCTGTGCCGGGACCAGGCGTGCCGGCTCGGTCGCCTGGCCGGGGCGCAGCAGCATGCGATGGACGCGCTGCAGCGCCGTACCCGGCTCGACACCCAGCTCCTCGGCGAGCGTCCGGCGTACCCGGGCGAAGTGCGTCAACGCCTCCGCGGTGCGCCCCCACGCGTGCAGCGCCTCGATCAGCGCGCCCGCCACCAGCTCGTCCAGCGGATACTCCTCGGCCAGCGGCGACAGCGCCGCCACCGCCGCCGCGGCGTCGCGGCCGGTCACCACCCGTGCCCAGCGCAGCACGGTCTCCTTGCGCGCGTCACGCAGGCGGTGGCGGGCCCGTTCGGCCCATTCGCCGGGCAGCCCGGTCAGCGGATCCCCGCGCCACAGCGCCAGGGCCTCGCTCAGCGGCGGCACCGGATCAGGCGCCGCCATCGCCTGGTCGGCGAGGCGGCGGAACCGCGGCACGTCCACCGCGGACTCGTCCACATCGAGCAGATAGCCCCCGAGCCGGTGGACGACGGCGCCGTCATCGGCTAGCACGTCGCGCCGGATGCGGGTGATGACGGTGTGCAGGGTGCGCCGGGCGCCGGGCGGAACCTGTTCGCCCCAGATCCGGAAGAGGAGCGACTCGACGGACACGACCCGGCCGACCTCCCACGCGAGCGCGGCGAGCGCGAGCGCGACCTGCGGCGGACGCACGGGCCGGCTCTGCCCCGAGCGCTCCACCTCCACCGGTCCGAGTAACCGAATCAGCACGACGCCCCACCTCCCTGCCCGTGGATCTTCGAGCGTAACGAGACGCGCCGAGTTCGGCAGGAAGATCGTGAACCGGATCAGAGCGACAGCGCGGGCTCCATGACCTCGGCGGGGCAGAGCCGGCCGATCACCGCGCGCATCTGGGCGCGCAGGGTGGGATCCGCGAGGTGGCCGTCCTCGTCGAAGTGGGGGCAGGCCGGGGAGATCACCAGCTCGTCGCCCATCACCACGGCGCCCGCCGCCTGGAGGTGCTTGTACAGCTCCGCCTGCGCCCACATCGCGCCGCACGCCCGGGCGCTCGCGCTGATCACCGCCACGTGCTTGCCCGACAGCCCGTTGCGCGCCGACATCCACTCCAGCGCGTACGTCAGCTCCACCGGCAGCAGGCTGTGCTCGGGAGCGGTCAGCAGCACCGCGTCGGACGCGGCCACCAACCGGATGAGCTGCCGCGCGGCAGCCGGCACCGGACCGCGCGTGTATGGCGGGATCTCGCCCAGCCCCGACCACACCGCGAAGTCGACGCCCACGGGCATCTCCCCGCCCGCCGCGTCCAGCATTCTGTTGATAAACGACCCCGCGTGGAGACTGGCGGCGATCCCGATAATTTTCACCCTCTGCTCCAAACAGGTTACGGATAGTACCCACAACCTGCCCGATGCCGGGGATGTCCAAGACCAGCTCCAGGTCAAGAGGCGCACACGCTTCGACGGCACCTGGAGCTGGAGGTGCCTTACCGGCCTGGCGAGTGGTCGTCCGATGGACGCGGGCGGCGGAAGATCACGGCGAGGACTCGCAGCACCAGAATGGCGGAGATCACCAGCAGGTTGTAGCCGATGAGCTGGAACAACGAGGTGTTCGACAACACCGGCGGGCCGCCTTCCGTCCCGAGGAGGATGACCCCCATCACCCCGGACGTGGCGCCGAGCACCGTCAGGAGCACCTGGTGGAGCAGGCCCGTCACGTAGCTGCGGTCGCGCTCGTCGGCGAGCAGCCGGACGTTCATGCTGAACCTGCCGTGCTCCGCGGCGCTCGCGATGCGCTCGACGCGGCGCGGCAGGCGGCGCAGCATCGGCAGCAGCGCGGCCAGCTCCTGGGTGACGGTCTCCTTGATCGTCTCGGGGCCGACCTGGTCGGCGAGGTAGCGGCCCGCGAACGCGCGTGCCTCGCCGATCAGGTCGAACCCGGGGGAGAGGCGTACGAGCGTGCCCTCCAGCGTGGCCAGCGCGCGGAAGACGGCGGCTACCTCGGGCGGGATCGACAGACCGTAAACCGAGACGATCCTGAACAGGTCGGTGAACAGCTGCACGCTGTCCATGCCGGGCGTCAGATGCCTGGCCATGAACTGGCCGAGCGCCCGCTCGAGGCCGGCCTCGTCGATGTCCTCCGGCCTGGGCACCACCTCCAGCAGCGCGTCCGTGACCCCGAGCGGATCCTGCCGGTTCATGGCGAGCAGGAAGCGCTGCAGCGCCGAGCGCACGGAGCCGTCGAGCCGGCCGACGGAGCCGAAGTCGAGCAGCCCCAGCGTGCCGTCCTCGAGCAGCATCAGGTTGCCGGGATGCGGGTCGGCGTGGAAGACGCCCTCGACGAGGATCTGCCTGAGCAGGCAGTCGAGCAGGTCTCGGGCCAGCCGCGGCCCTTGCTCGGGGGCGGCCGTGGTGATCGGCCTGCCCGACAGGCGGCGCATGACGAGCACGCGTTCGGTGCACATGGCGCTGATCGGGGCGGGGTAGGTGACGCCGCCGCTGGAGGCCGCGACGGCGGCCATGTTGGCCGCCTCGACGCGGAAGTCGAGCTCCTCGCGGATCGCCGTGGCGAACCCTTCGGCCAGGTCGCGCAGGCCGAGCGAGCGGCCCCAGCGGGTGCGCGACTCCAGCGTGGCCGCCAGCCGCCTGACGATGTCGAGGTCCTTCGCGACGACCGACCCGATCCCCGGCCGCAGCACCTTGACCACGACGCTCTCGCCGGTGTGCAGCCGGGCGGTGTGGACCTGCCCGATGGAGGCGGCGGCCAGCGGCTCCCTGCCGAACTCGGCGAACACCTCCGCCACCGGCCCGCCCAGCTCGGCCGTGAGCACCGGCTCGATCTGCTCCCAGGGCGCCGGGGCGACCTGGTCCTGCAGCCGGCCCAGCTCCTCGACGAACTCGGCGGGCAGCAGGTCACGCCGGGTGGACAGGACCTGGCCGAGCTTGACGAAGGTGACCCCACCGTCGTCGAGTGCCTCGCGCAGGGACCTGGCCAGCCGTACCTTGCCCGGGCGGTCCTCCAGCCGCTCGCCGCGGCCGCGCAGGTACGGGCCGAGGCCGTGCCTGATCGCGATCCTGGTGATCTGCGAGTAGCGCCTGGACCGGGAGAGGCGGCCGCGTACGGACCTGATCAGCTCCAGCGGCCCCGGCAGCGAACCGGGCGGCACCAGCGCCTCGGCCAGCACCAGGATCACCATCGGGATGAGCACCACGCACATGACGATGAGCAGCAGGAGCCCCAGAGCCGCCGCGGGGGGCGGCTGCCGCGCATCGACCGCGCCGAGCGAGCCCAGGATCGGCTCCAGCACCGGTCGCGCCAGCCCGAAGGCGGCCAGCGCGGCCAGGAACGTGCGCAGCCTGCCGAACCTGACGTTCAGCAGGCGCTGCGCCGCCGCGGCCAGCGCGATGATCGTCAAGAGTGTGAAGACGCCGACAAGCAGCTGGGTGGGGAGATCCATAGGTGAGGATCATTCCACGGCGGCGCGGTCCCCTCGCTCGCGTGGCCGCAGCCCTCTGGAAGGGTCAGCGTGCCGCCGCGGCGCGTGCCCGGCGCTCCTCCCGGCGCTCGACGAACCTGGCGGCCGTCGCCTCGGTCCTGGCCAGGAACGCGGCCAGCTCCTCGCGGGCCTTCTCGCCCTCGGTGCCCAGCCCGGTCTTGTCGAACACCGACCACTGCCGCAGCACCGGCATCAGCACGTCGTCCAGGTGGAGGCGCAGGTCGTAGATGCCCTCGTTGGCGATGATCATGGCCTTGCGGGCGAAGCCGTCGATGCCCGTGCCCGGCATCTGGAAGGTCGTGACGACGTCCGTCACCGCGCGCATGGTCTGGCCGGGGTCGAGCTCGAAGGCCGCCTTGAGCAGGTTGCGGTAGAAGAGCATGTGCAGGTTCTCGTCGGCGGCGATCCTGGCGAGCAGCCGCTCGCAGCCCTCGTCGCCGGAGGCCCTGCCGGTGTTGCGGTGCGCGATGCGGGTGGCCAGCTCCTGGAAGGAGACGTACGCGAGCTGCTGGAGCATGGTGTCGTACTCGGAGGTGAAGCCGTTCGCCATGTGGTGCATGCGGGCCCGCTCGAGCGCCACGGGGTCGACGGCGCGGGTGACCGTGAGATAGTCGCGGATGGCGGTGCCGTGACGGTCCTCCTCGGCCGTCCACCGGTGCACCCAGGTGCCCCAGGCGCCGTCGCGGCCGAACGTGCTGGCGATCTCGTGGTGGTAGCTGGGCAGGTTGTCCTCGGTCAGGAGATTGACGATGAGCGAGACGCGGGCCGCCTCGGGGATCTTCGAGTCGCCTTCCTGCCACGCCTCGCCCCCGTAGACGCCGTCGAAGTCGCGGCCCTCGCTCCACGGGATGTACTCGTGCGGGAACCACTCTTTGGCCATCTTCTCGTGGCGGTCGAGCTCCACAGCCACGACGGGCTCCAGCTCGTGCAGCAGCTCCGTCTGAGTCATCGCCATAAAAGATCTTCTCCTTCAGGTTACGGTACCGTAGGTTAGGCTACCGGAAGGACATACCGGTCAAATAGGGTGGCCGTATGCGACCCAGTGTCCGCGGTGTCCTACTCGACCATAATGAACGGCTGGTGCTCTTCCGGCGTACGGTGCCGGGACGTGACGTCTACTGGAGCATCCCCGGCGGGCACGTCGAGCCCGGGGACGACACGCTGGAGCACACTCTGCACAGGGAAATGCTCGAGGAACTGGGCGCGACGGTGTCGTCGGTGACGCCTCTGACCACCGTGTCGTACCCGTGGCAAGGCGAAATCAAGACGCAGCACGTTTACGGCTGCCGCCTGGTGTCCATGGATCCGGGGCTGCGGCACGGGCCCGAGTTCGAGGATCCGTCGAGCGGTCTGTACGAGGTGGAGCGGGTGCGGCTGGACCGGTCTGAGATCACTTCGCGCCATCTGGTCCCCGAGGCGGTGGCGGCCTACCTGTCCGAGCACATCGCCGCGCTTCCCCGCCTGATCACCTAGGGACTCTCGCCTCGATGATTCTCGAGCCCAAGTGTGGGTGGCACCCGCCTTCCTCCCGCAAGGAGAGGACTTGGAGCAGGGCCGGTGACAGAGGAATCGGGTCAGGGGTCGCGGCGCAGGCGCTTCACGTCGGAGCGGTGCTTCTTGGCGGCGATGCGGCGCTCGACGGCGCCGCGGCTGGGCTTGGTCGGGCGGCGGCGCCTCGGCGGCGGGGCGATGGCCTCGCGCAGGCGCTGCGCCAGCCGGTGCGCCGCGGCCTCCCTGTTGCGCAGCTGGGAGCGGTATTCGGAGGCGGCGATCGTGATCGTGGCGGCGCCCAGCCGGTCGAGCGCCCTGGCCTTCAGCGCGGGCGGCAGCGCGGTGGTCGCGGCCACGTCGAAGGTGAGCTCCACACGGCTGTCGGTGGTGTTGACGCCCTGGCCGCCGGGGCCCGACGAGCGTGAGAAACGCCAGACGAGCTCGGCGTCGGGAATGACGACCGAGTCGTTGACGATCAGCGGGCCGGGCATGACTGGGCTCCTGTTCTCCTTCTGTAAACGGATGTCACCGTATATGAGCGACATATACCGCCCGCAACGGCATTTTCAATCACTGCCGTCACTGCGAATATGGAGGGAACGTTCCGCAGGAGAGGCGAAATTCCATGCAGCCACCCTCGGCCGCGCAGATTGGCCTGACCGTGGTGCTGGCCATTGTTTCCGCTGTCGGATTCCTGCTCCTGCGGTGCCAGGGCAAGGGGCGTCCGTTCGGGCCGGCGGGGCGGTGGCTCGCGATCGCCGTCACCACGCTGACGGGGTGCATGTCCGCCGCGGTCGCGCTCCTGAGCGGCATGGTCCTGAGCGAGAACCTCGCCACGGTGCTGGGCGCCGTCGCGCCGAGCGGGCTCTGGCTGAGCCAGATGCGGGGCCAGGAGGACGAGCGGCGCTCGCTGGCGCGTCAGGCGGCGACGATCTGGCTGGTGTCGCTGCTGGCCAGGCTCGACCAGGCGATGGCCGAGGACCAGCGGATCTGGTGCGAGAAGCGGGTGGACGACTCGTGGAACGTCTACGAGCTCAGCCTGGCCGCCAACCGCTACCACGCCCGGATCGCCGAGCGGCTCTCACCGGAGGAGCGCAGGCGGGAGCGCATACACGCCAGGCTCGACGCG
Source organism: Nonomuraea sp. NPDC049400 (assembly GCF_044466425.1). Classification (NCBI taxonomy): domain Bacteria; kingdom Bacillati; phylum Actinomycetota; class Actinomycetes; order Streptosporangiales; family Streptosporangiaceae; genus Nonomuraea; species Nonomuraea sp. NPDC049400. Next base: position 31,196 of record NZ_JBITMP010000030.1, on the reverse strand, counting down.
ATCGAGCGGCGGCTGGACGTGGCGGCGCTGGTCGAGGACGGGGCTTCGCGCTTGAAGGTCGTCACGGCGCTGAACGGGTCGCGGCATACGCGGCTGGCCAGGTATGAGCGGTATCTGAACGACCTGACGCGGCTGCACGGCGTGCTCAGGCACGACGCGGAGGCCGACCTGCTGCGACTGCTGGCGTCGGCGTACCGCGCGGGGTACCGGTCGCTGCCCGCGTTCGTGCCGCACGGCATCGCCCAGCACGACGCCGAGGTGCGTACGAGATGACGCTGGCGCGGCGCCGGTCAGGCGGGGTCGTGGAGGAGGATCTCCGAGCCCTCGGCGTCGCCGAGCGTGAACTCCAGGCGGGCGCCGAGCGCGGCGACGACGGTTTCGAGCGTGCGGAGCGTCAGGTTCTCGTCGCCGGACAGGATCTGGCTCACCCGGCCCGCGGAGACGCCCATCGACGCGGCCAGGTCGGCGCGGGAGATCTTGTGCTCCCGCATGTACCAGGTGATCTCGTCCACGACATTCTGGGCGAGACCGCCCACCTCGTCGCGGGTGCTCCGGCGGAAGGCCATCACGGTCTCGCTCTCGACGCTCGTCTACAGGCTCATCTACCAATGTCCCCACTTTAGCTCTACCTAAATCTTTAGGCAAGCCTAAAGTGTCGGCCCCTGGGCGATGGCGGACTGCAAGCGGCGTGTGCCAGCATCGCGCGTAAAGATCAGGGGGTGGGGAGGCGCTGTGGCCGGGATCGTCGGCGTGCACGGGATCGGCAAGTACAACTACTACCTCGAGGCCGGGCGGTCCGCGGGCGGGGCGGCCGAGGCGATGCGGGTCAAGTGGGACCGCTATCTGCACGCGGCGCTCGGGGGCGAGACGCGGGCGTACTTCAGCGAGATCGCCTACTTCGCGCACCATCTGCACGGCGCCCGGCGCGGCGACGAGGCCGCCAGGTCCTCCGCGGGCATGGAACGTCCGGCCCAGCAGGTGCTCGTGGACTGGGCGAAGCACCTGGGCGTGGGCGAGCACGTCACGGGGGCGCTCAAGTCGTTCACCGGCTGGCTGCTGGACAGGCTGGACGGCAGGTCGGCGGCGTTCGCCAAGCTGTTCGCGCCGGAGGTGGCGGCGTACCTCACCGATGAGGCCAAGCGGGAGAAGTGCCGTCAGGTCGTCGCCGACGTGATCCGGAAGAACCGCCCCACGGTGGTGATCGCCCACTCGCTCGGCAGCGTCGTCACGTACGAGACCCTCTGGGCGCACCCCGACCTTCAGATCGACCTGCTGATCACCCTCGGCAGCCCGCTCGGCATGCGCAACGTCGTCTTCGAGCGCCTCCTGCCCGCCCCCATCAACGGCCGCGGCGAGCGCCCCAAGGGTGTCGGGCGCTGGGTGAACATCGCCGACAAGGACGACATCGCCGCCATCCCGCCCAACCTGGCCGTCAGCTTCACCGGCGTGGACGCCGAAGAGCTGGTCAACCTGGACTGGATCGACTTCCACACCGCCGAGAAGTATCTAGGCTGCCCGGCACTGGACCCGCATCTGCGACCATTCCTGGCATGACGTGGATTGTGTTCGACTACGGCGGTGTCCTGTCCCTTCCCCAGTCCGAGTCCGACGCCGAGGCCATGGCGCGGGCGGTGGACGCGGACCCCGAGGACTTCAAGCGGGGCTACTGGGAGCACCGGCTCGAGTTCGACCGGGCCAGCCTGAGCCCGCCGGCCTACTGGTCGGCGGTGCTGGGCCGGCCCGTGACCCAGACCGAGGTCGCCCGCCTGGTCGCCATGGACGTCGCGAGCTGGGCGTACCCCAACGAGGGCACGGTCGGCCTGCTCGGCGAGCTGATCGAGGCGGGACGGGACGTGGCGCTGCTGTCCAACGCGCCCGTCTGCATAGGCGACGGCCTGGACGAGCTGCCCTGGATCGCGGAGATCGGCCGGCGCTTCTACAGCGGCAGGATGGGCCTGGTCAAGCCCGATCGGGAGATCTACGACGAGGTCGTCCGGGCGCTGGACGCCGACCCGTCCGAGATCGTCTTCATCGACGACCGCAAGGAGAACATCGAGGGCGCCGAGCGCGTGGGCATGACGGGCGTGCACTTCACGGACGCCACCGCGCTCCGTGGCGCGCTCTCGGGAGCCTGGTGACATAGCGCTGTGAAACCCCGCGAACAGGACGACTGATGCTGTTCACCCGCGCTTGACTCGGCGGTCACGGCTGAGTCAGCGCGGGCGGACATACCTGTGGACGTGGACCGCAGAGCCTTCCTGACAGCGGCGACAGCCGGACTCCTCCTCCCTCAGCCGGCCACCCCGGCGGCGGCCAGGACCCTCAGATCCGACCCCTTCACGCTGGGCGTGGCCTCCGGCGACCCCTCGGCCGACGGCTTCGTCCTGTGGACCAGGCTGGCCGCCGACCCGCTGGGCGGCGACGGCCGCGGCGGCATGCCCGCCCGCGACATCGACGTGGACTGGCAGGTCTCGTCCGACGAGCGCTTCTCCAAGATCGTCAAGTCCGGCACGGCCACGGCCAGGGCGCGCGACGCCCACAGCGTCCATGTCGAGCTGGCGGGGCTGGAGCCGGGGCGCGACTACTTCTACCGGTTCAGGAGCGAGGGCCGGCTCTCGCCGGCGGGCCGCACCAGGACCACGCCCACAGGGGAGACGCCGCTCACGTTCGCGGTCGCGGCGTGCGCGCACTACGAGCACGGCTACTACACCGCCTACCGCCGCCTGGCCGAGCAGGAGCCGGACCTGGTGGTGTTCCTCGGCGACTACATGTACGAGTACGGCCCCAGCGGCTACACGGCGCTGGCCGGTCGCGTACGCAACCACACGCCGGGCAAGTGCGAGACGCTCGCCGACTACCGGCTGCGGCACGCCCAGTACAAGAGCGACCGCGACCTGCAGGCCGCGCACCGGGTGGCGCCCTGGCTGATGGCGTTCGACGACCACGAGATCGAGAACAACTGGGCCGGTTCGGTCTCCAGCACGGGGGCGCCCGGCTTCACCCGGCGCAGGGCGCAGGCGTTCAGGGCGTACTACGAGAACATGCCGCTGCGGCGCGCCAGCCTCCAGGGGGCGGTGCTCAGGGTGAACCGGCGCATTTCCTGGGGCACGCTCGCGCGCTTCCACCTGCTGGACACGCGCCAGTTCCGCGACGACCAGGCCTGCCTGGACGGGGTGCGGGCCGGGTGCGACGACCGGCTGGCGTCGAAGCGTACGCTGCTCGGCGCCGACCAGTGGCGCTGGCTGGAGAGCGGGCTGCGCGGCTCGGACACCCGCTGGAACCTGCTCGGGCAGCAGATCATGATGGCGCAGCGCGACTACAAGGTCGGGCCGGGACGCGAGGTGAACCTGGACTCGTGGGACGGGTACGCGGCCGAGCGCACGCGCCTGCTCGGGTCGCTGGCGGGGACCTCCAACCCGGTGGTGCTGACCGGGGACGCGCACATGCACCACCTGGCCGAGCTCAAGACCGACTTCGACGACCCGGACTCGCCGGTGGTGGCCAGGGAACTGGTGGCCTCGTCGATCGCGAGCGACGGTGACGGGTACCGGGACCGTACGTGGATCGCGGAGGCGCTCCAGGAGAACCCGCACATCTCCTTCATCGACCAGCGGCGCGGGTACCTGATGGCGCGGCTGACCCGTGACGAGCTATCCGTCGATTTCCGGACATTGGACTACATCTCGCGCCGCGGTGCCCGCGCCAAGACCTCCCACCGCCTCACCCTCCCCGCGATGACCGGCGCCGCGGCAGCCGGGCAGGCGGGCGCCCCGCGCGTTGGCTGAACGTTCGCTGGGAGCGGGCTGAGGATCCGCTCAACCGCGGGGCTTGGCTGAACCGCGGACGCGGCTCAGGCGCCGGGCCAGCTCGCGTCCGGGAACTCGCCGGACGTGGTGCCCGACATGACGACCTCCTCGCTCTCCCGCAACCCCGAGGTGACCTGCACGTACTGGTCGCCGCGCACCCCCGTCCGCACCACCTTCGCCGAGTCGCGGCCGCCGGAGCGCACCGTGACCACCTGCGTGCCGTCCGACCGGCTGCGTACCGCGGCGGCGGGCACGTAGATCGCGTCCTCGGCCTCGCCCGTGGTGACCGTCACCGAGGCGGTCTGCCCGAGCATGAGGCCGGTGGGCGGCTCGTCGAAGGCGAGGGTGACCGAGTAGCGGACGAGCTGGCCGTCCACCGTCGCGGTCGGCGCGATCGCCGTCACCGTGCCCTGGTGGCGCTCGCCGTTCCGGGTGGCCAGGGTGATCTGGGCCTTCTGGCCGAGCTTGAGCCGGTTCACGTCGGACTCGGTGACCATGGCCTGGACCTGCAGCTCGTTGAGGTTGCCGAGGCTGATGAAGGTGCCGGTGCCCGCCGTGTCGCCGGCCGCGCCCGCCACCGACAGGACCGTGCCCGCCGCCGGGGCCACGATGCGGGTGGCCCGTACGCCGTCGGCCGCCTGCTCGAGCGCGGCCTCGGCGCGGTCCACGTTCGCGGCGGCCTGCTCCTCGCTGATCCCGCCCTGGCCCGCCGTGCCCTGGCCTGCCATGTCCGTGCCCTGGCCTGCCATGCCCGTGCCCTGGCCTGCCGTGCCCGTGCCTTGGCCCGTTGTGCCCGTGCCCCGGCCGCAGGAGCTCTGGGAGGACGGCCGGGCGGCGCCGGTCGGCTTGGTGCCCGGCCTGCCGCTCGCCCTGCCGCTGGGCTGGGCCGACGGCCTGCCGCTGCCCGTGGGCTTGCCGCTCGGCGACGGTTTCGCGCCGGCGGACGGCTTGGCGGAGCCGGTGGGGGTGGGACGGCTCCCAGGCCGGCCGGTCGTGCCGTCGGAGACGCCGCCGGTCGGGGTCCCGCCATCGGGGCCGCCGCCGGTCGGGGTTCCGCCATCGGGGCCGCCGGTGGGGGTGGCGGTGACGGTCGTGGTGACGGTGGCCGTCACGGTGACCGTCACCGTGGGTTGCGGCTCGGGGCCTGGGTCGGTGGGCCCGGTGGTCGGCGTGGCGGTGGAGTGCGGGGTGGAGGTGGGCACGGGGTTCGGGTTCAGCGCGGACGGCGCCGCCGGCCCGAGCTCGCCGTTGGCCGCTGTGGTGCCGCTGCCGGAGGGCGTGCAGGCCGCGGGCGTCGAACCGGACGCGACCTGGGCCTCGTCCAGGGCCTCTTCGGCGGCCGCCAGGTCGGCCTTGGCCGCCGTGTACGCCTCCCGCGCCGCCCGGCCGTCGATCCTGGCCAGCACCTGGCCCTTCTTCACCTTGGTCCCGACCTTGACGTACACCTTGGTCAGCGTGCCCGAGGAGCCGAACGCCAGGTTCCTGCGCGAGCCGTCCACGGTGCTGCCCGCCGCGCTGACCGTGGCTGTGACCTGGCCGCGCTGCGCGGCGGCGAGCCGTACCTGGACGGTGGGCGGGGCGTCGTCGCGCAAGGCCAGCGCCAGGCCGCTGCCGGCCACGAGCACGGCAAGGGCGAGCCCGCCCAACGCGAAAGTCGGTCTCATGGCGGCCCATCCTGGCGGAGCAGGTTCGTGCCCGGCTGCGAGCAGCCTAAGAGTTACCTGTGTGCCGGATGGGGCTGCGGGGTTGTCAGCGAACGTTCAGCTTGCTCGCGGCTCCGGCGCAGCATTGTGTGCAAGGGTCACCGGCTGTGAAGGTGTCGACAAGGCGCAGAGCGCTGATGACCAACGGAGCGCTGGTGGTGCTCCTGCTGGGCGGTGGCGTGCTCGCCTACTCCCAGCTCGGCACGGGACAGGCGGCCGGAGAGACGGCCGTCAGGACCGTGACCGCGAGCCGCGGCTCCGTGGTGGCCTCGGTGTCCGCGTCGGGCGCGGTGACGAGCTCCAAGTCCAGAGCGCTCTCGTTCGGTACGACCGGCACGGTCGAGAAGATCTACGTCAAGGCCGGCGACAAGGTCAGCAAGGGCGACATCCTGGCCAGGCTCGACGACGACGCCGCCCAGGAGAGCCTGGCGGCGGCCAAGGCCACGTACGACGGCGCGGTGGACGAGGGGACCTCGACGGCCCAGCTCTACGCCTCCTACATCAAGGCCCGCAACGCCTACCGCGAGGCCCAGCGCACGGTCGCGGCCACGGTGCTGAAGGCCCCGTTCAAGGGCACGATCACGGCGGTGAACGGCTCGGTCGGCGGCAGCAGCTCCGGCACGGGCTCCGGCTCGGGTACGAGCTCGGGCACCGGCCAGAGCACGGGCCAGGCCTCGGGCTCGGGTTCCGCCGGCGGGCAGAGTTCCGGCGGGTTCATCGAGCTCGCCGACACCGGCAAGCTGCAGCTTGTGGGCACCTTCACGGAGTCCGACGTCGGCAAGCTCAAGCAGGGCCAGGAGGCCACGGTCACCTTCGACGCCCTGCCGGGGGTGAGCGCGACGGGCAAGGTCACCCAGATCGAGCCGGTCGCCTCCACCAGCAACAACGTCGTGCAGTACCCGGTCACCGTCACGTTCACGAAGGTCCCCAGCCAGGTGCGGCTGGGCCAGACGGCCACCGTCGAGGTCGTGGTCGGCCAGGCCGACGACGTCATCACCGTCCCCTCCACCGCGGTCTCCACCAGCGGCGGCCAGACCACGGTCACCCTGCTCGAGAACGGCCGGCAGACCAGGACCCCGGTCCAGGTCGGCGTGCAGGGCACGAGCCTGACGGAGATCAAGTCGGGCGTGTCCGAGGGCGACCAGATCGTGCCCCCGGTGACCACGACGAACACCACGGGCGGCAACCTGCGCTTCGGCGGCGGCGGGTTCCCCGGCGGCGGTGGCGGACCCAACGGGGGCGGCGTGCCGGGAGGCGGCCGATGAGCGCCCCGCCGGCCGGCGCGGTCCCGCCCGTCCTGCGGGTGCGCGACCTGGTCAAGGAGTACGGCGAGGGCGATGCCAGGGTGCGCGCCCTGCGCGGCGTCAGCCTGGACGTCGAGCGCGGCGACTACGTCGCCATCATGGGCGCCTCCGGCTCCGGCAAGTCCACGCTCATGAACATCCTGGGCTGCCTCGACGTCCCGACCTCCGGCACGTACGAGATCGACGGCGCCGACGTGGGGCAGCTGGACGAGCGCCAGCTCGCGATCCTGCGCAACCGCAGGGTCGGGTTCGTGTTCCAGTCGTTCAACCTGATCCCGCGCATGAGCGCGCTGGCCAACGTCGAGCTGCCGCTCGTCTACGGCGGCATCGGCCAGGGCGAGCGGCGCGCACGGGCCTTGGCGGCGCTGGAGCAGGTCGGGCTGACCGACCGCGTGCACCACGAGCCGAACCAGCTCTCCGGCGGCCAGCAGCAGCGCGTGGCCGTGGCCAGGGCGCTGGTCACGGCGCCCGCCCTGCTGCTTGCCGACGAGCCGACCGGCAACCTCGACACCGCCTCCACGGGCGACGTCCTGGACATCCTGGACCGGCTCAGCGCGTCCGGCCGCACGATCGTACTGATCACCCACGAGAACGACGTGTCCGCGCACGCCAAGCGGGTGATCAGGCTGGTGGACGGCGAGATCGTGGAGGACCGCCGCCAGGCCCCCGTGGACGGGCCGCCGCCGCGGCTGCCCGAGCAGGATCCGGAGCAGGACCTGGAGAACGACAGGGCGGCGGCCAGGTGAACCAGCTCGAGATCTTCCGCTTCGCGCTTCGCGGCCTGCTGGCCAACAAGATGCGCAGCTCGCTGACCACGCTCGGCATCCTCATCGGCGTCGCCGCGGTCATCATGCTGGTCGCCGTCGGCGAGGGCTCCTCGCAGAGCATCCAGCGCAACATCCAGCGCCTCGGCGCCAACACCCTGACGATCTCCCCGCAGTTCTCCGGAGGCGGCGGTGGCGGCATGCGGACAGCCGGCGGCGGGAACACCGGCCCGCGCACCCAGGCCAGGCAGCTCAGCCTGGCCGACGCCAAGGCGCTGACCGACAGGACCCTGGCGCCCTCGGTCAGGAGCGTCTCGCCGGTCGTGACCGCCGCCTCCTCGACCGCCGCGTACGGGGCCGCCAGCCACGCGATCTCCCAGTTCGTCGGCACCTACCCCAGCTACTTCGAGGCCGTGAACAAGCCCGTCGCCAAGGGCACGTACTTCTTCAACGACGACGTGCTGGCCGCCAGGAAGGTCGTGGTGCTCGGCCAGACCGTCGTGGAGGAGCTCTTCGGCACCGTCGATCCGATCGGCAAGCAGGTCAGCGTGTCCGGCGTGCCGTTCACGGTGGTCGGCGTGCTGAAGGAGGCCGGGTCCACCGGCATGCAGGACGCCGACGACGTGGCGATCGCGCCGCTGCCCGCCGTGCAGCAGAGCCTGAGCGGGTTCGGCTCGCTCAGCTCGATCGTCGTCCAGGCGTCCGGATCGGAGGCCACGACGGCGGCCCAGTCCGAGGTCACGGCTATCCTCAACCAACGGCACGGCATCACGAACAACAACCCCGACTACCGGATCCTCAACCAGGCCACCCTGCAGGAGACCGTCAGCCAGGCCACCGGCACCTTCACCGTGCTGCTGGGCGCCGTGGCCGCGATCTCGCTGCTGGTGGGCGGCATCGGCATCACCAACATCATGCTGGTGACCGTCACGGAGCGCACGCGCGAGATCGGCATCCGCAAGGCGATCGGCGCGCCCAGGAGCGCGATCCTGGGCCAGTTCCTGCTGGAGGCCACGTTGCTGAGCCTGGTCGGGGGGTTGTCCGGGGTGCTGGTGGCGTTCATCGGGACCAGGTTCACCGTCGCCGGCATCGAGCCGGTCCTCGTGCCGTCGTCGGTGGCGCTGGCGCTGGGCGTGTCGGTGGGGATCGGGCTGTTCTTCGGGAGTTATCCCGCCAACAGGGCGGCCAAGCTGAGGCCGATCCAGGCACTGCGCCACGAGTAAGGAGAATGACATGGCCCAGCTCGACTCCTCCCCCTACCCCGACGACCTGCGAGAGGAGCTCGCCGTCCAGCCCCGCAAGGGCCCGTCGAAGCTCACGCTGGCGCTGGCCGCCGGCGTCGTGCTGGTGGCGGGCATCCTCATCGGCATCCAGGCGCAGAGCCTGTTCGGCTCCCCGGACGTCTCCGCCGCCGGGGGGCAGCAGCGCCCCATGGGAGGCGGGTACGGCCAGCCGCAGGGCGGCTTCGGCCAGCAGCGCGGCGGCTCCGGGCAACCGCCGGGCTACGGCGGCGGCCAGCGGACGGGCGGGGGCGGCCCCGCGGGCGGCACCATGGGCACCGTGGACAAGGTCGAGGGTGGCAAGGTGTACGTCAAGACCATGGACGGCGCCACCGTCACGGTCACCGTGAACGACCAGACCACCGTACAGATCTCCAAGCCGGGCAAGGTGTCCGACCTGCAGACCGGCACCACGGTCGTGGTGCGCGGCCGGCAGGGCGGTGACGGTTCGGTGGCGGCCACCTCGATCACCCAGGGAGGAGGCCCTCGATGAGTGCGCCCGAGGCCAGGCTGCTGGTGGTCGACGACGAGCCCAACATCAGGGAGCTGTTCTCGGCCAGCCTGCGCATGGCCGGGTTCGAGGTGCTGACCGCGGCCGACGGCATGGAGGCGCTGCGGGTGGCCGAGGAGAGCTCGCCTGACCTGGTGATGCTCGACATCATGCTGCCCGACCTGGACGGCCTGGCGGTCGCGGGCAGGCTGCGGTCCCGCGGCCGCCGGGTTCCCGTCCTGTTCGTCACCGCCAAGGACACGTCCGAGGACCGGATCGCGGGGCTGGGCCTGGGCGAGGACTACGTGACCAAGCCGTTCAGCCTGGAGGAGGTCATCGCCAGGATCCGGGCGGTGCTGCGCAGGACCCGGCGCGGCGCGCCGCCGCCCAACCGGCTGCGGGTGGCCGACCTGGAGCTGGACGAGGAGAGCCACGAAGTGTGGCGCGACGGCATCCCGATCAAGTTGTCGCCGACGGAGTTCAGGCTGCTGCGGTACTTCATGCTCAACGTGGGCCGGGTGCTGTCGAAGACGCAGATCCTCGACCACGTGTGGAACGGCGACTGGCGCACCGACGTCGGCCTGGTCGAGTCGTACGTCTCCTACCTGCGGCGGAAGGTGGACACGGGGGAGCGCAAGTACCTGCACACGTTGCGCGGGGTCGGTTACATCCTGCGCCCCCCACGCATATGACCAAGGTCTTCGCGCGGCTGCGGAAACACGTGGCCAGGACCCCGCTCTGGCTCCGTCTCGTCTCGGCCACGCTCCTTCTGGTCACCCTCGCCATCACCCTGACCGGCCTGTTCGCCATACGGCTGCTGCGCGGCTACCTCGTCGAGCGGGTGGACCAGCAGCTGCTGGCGGCCAGCCGCCCGCTGCGCGACCCGCCCCCGATGGCCGAGCAGCCCCGTCCCGGCGCGCGCCCGCAGCGCTTCTTCGGCCTGTTCTACGCGGTGCTCCTGGACCCTTCCGGCGCCCCGATCAGGACGCTCAGCGAGTCGACCGAGGAGCACACGCCCGCCCTGCCCAAGCTCACTCTCCGCAAGGTCGTCGCGCTCGACGGCCGGCCCTTCACCGTCGAGTCGCGCGCCACCGGGGGCCCGAGCTGGCGCGTCGTCGCCGTGCCGGGCCGCGGCGGCGAGAGCCGGGTGATCGCCGTCAACCTGAGCGAAGTGGACGCCACGGTCTCCCAGCTCCTCCTGATCGTCGCGATAGGCGGCGGCGGCACGCTGGTGGTGCTCGGGTTCGCCTGTTATTGGCTGGTACGCCGCAGCCTGCGCCCGCTCCGCGAGATCGCGCGTACGGCCAACGACATCGCGGGCGGCGACCTGTCACGCCGCGTGCCCCTCTGGGCCGGCACCACCGAGGTCGGCAAGCTGGGCCGTTCGCTCAACAGCATGCTCGCCCAGATCGAGGTGGCGGTGCGCGAGCGGGAGGCGGCGGCCGAGTCGGCTCGCCAGTCCGCCACGGCCGCCCGGCGGTCCGAGGAGTTGATGCGCAGGTTCATGGCCGACGCCTCGCACGAGCTGCGCACGCCGCTGACCTCGATCAGGGGGTTCGCGGAGCTGTACCGGCTGGGGGAGGAGAAGGACCTGGCCGAGGCCGTACGCCTGCTGAGCCGCATCGAGGGGCAGGCGGCGCGCATGGGGCTGCTCGTGGAGGACATGCTGCTGCTGGCCCGGCTCGACCAGCGGCGGGAGCTGGCCCGGCGGCCGGTGGACCTGCTCAGCCTCGCGGCCACCGCCGTGATCGACGCCCAGACGCTCGCGCCGGACCGGAAGATCGAGCTGGTGCGGCTGTTCGGGGGCGAGGGGGAGGTGATCGTGACGGGGGACGAGTCGCGGCTCGGGCAGGTGATCAACAACCTCGTCACCAACGCCCTCACCCACACCCCGCCCGGCACGCCCTTCCAGGTGCGGGTCGGCGTGCGGGTCGGTGGGGACGGCGACCAGGCCGTTGTGGAGGTGGCCGACGAAGGGCCCGGGTTCCCGCCGGAGGTGGCCGAGCGGGTGTTCGAGCGGTTCTACCGAGCGGATCCGGCGCGGAGCGCGGGCGGGTCGGGGCTGGGGCTGTCGATCGCGGCCACGCTCGTGGAGGCGCACGGCGGCATCGTGGTGGCGGAGGGCTCGCCGGGCAAGGGGGCGCTGTTCAGGGTGATCCTGCCCGTCGACGGCGCCGCACCCCGCCCTTCCTAGGAGGGCCTCAGCTCAACGGCGCCGCACCCGCTCTTCCTGGGCGGACCTCAGCCGAAGGTGTAGCCGTACAGGCCGCTGCCCTGGCTGAGCCGGCGCACCTTGCCCAGCTTCAGCCCCCGCTTCCGCGAGCCGGGCGCGTACATGACGAGCCCCTGGTCGGGCGCCGCCACCACCAGCCCGTAGAGCGGCCGCCGCTTGCCCAGCGTGTGGTAGCGCTCGCTCAGGGGCAGCGCGGCCAGCGCGGCGCCGAAGTCGCGTCCCTTCCCCTTGACCAGCAGGTTCCCGACCCGGGTCAGCCCGCCGGACGCGCGCCCGGCCAGCACCTGGACCGCCTTCTCCCCGGGCACGCCGATCGCCAGCTCGTCGTTGCCGTCCCCGTTGAAGTCCCCGGCCGCCAGCGACGCCCCGAACCGGTCGTAGTACCGGGGCAGGCCCTCCAGCGTGTTCTGCGACCACGCCTCGCTCTTGTGGGTGGTCAGCCCGCTCCGCGCCCCGTACAGGACGTCCACGGTGCCGTCGCCGTAGTCCATGGCCCGCTGGTTCGCGCTGAGGCCCTCGCCGGGGACCCCGATGGCCAGGTCGGCGCGCCCGTCGCCGTTGAAGTCGCCCGTGGCCAGCGAGGCCCCGAACGCGTCCCACTTCTCGGACGCCCCCTTGATGCCGGGGCTGCTCTGGGTGAGCTGCCGGGCCCGCTTCGCCCGTACGTCGAGCACGGTCACCGAGCCCTGCCCGTCCAGCGTGACGCTGTCGGCGGGCGCGCCGACGACCAGCTCGTCCTTGCCGTCCCCGTCGAAGTCCCCGGTCGCCAGCGCCGCCCCCCACTGGTCGGTCACGCTCGCCGCCTGCCGCACCCACCGCGTCTTCTGCGTGATCTGGTACGGCTTGCGCCCCTTCATCCAGTAGACGGTCACCGCTCCGCCCGACCGATGGCTGGGCGCGCCCACCACCAGCTCGTCCTTGCCGTCCCCGTCGAGGTCCCCGGCGGCCAGCGACGCCCCGAACCGGTCGCTGGACGGCTTGGCCAGCGCCAGCTCCTTGCCGGCGACCAGCCCCTCGGCCGACCCGTTGAAGATCTGGACGACCCCGTTCCCGTCCCCGCCGGGCACCCGGGCGCCCGCGAACTCCTCCGACACCCCCACGGCCAGGTCGGCGCACCTGTCCCCGTTGAAGTCCCCCACGGCCAGGGCCGAGCCGAACGAGTCACCCGGCTCCGCCCCGTCCTGCGTGAGCTTCGCCTTCTTCCCGGACCCGTACATCACGGTCACCGACCCGGCCCGGGAGTCGTCATAGGGAGCGGCCACGGCGAGGTCGGGCCGCCCGTCGCCGTCGAAGTCGAGAGGGTGGCCACCGCACGACCGAGCCGCGGTGGGAGCCGTACCGGAAGTGAGCGGAAGAACCAGACACGCGGCGAGCAGCAGCTTCATACCGGAAGTAATGTCCACACCGGTCGAACCGTGCCTGAACGGCGCGGGAACGGCCCTGGAGAGGCGGATGCACATCCGTTGCCGATCCCCAGCGGCATGGGAACGTGCCACGATGGTCGCGTGGACATCGACCTCGCGGACTTGGATTTCTGGCGCAGGCCGCTCAAAGAGCGGAATGAGGCGTTCGCCCGGCTCCGCCAGTTGGAGCATCCGGTGTTCTTCCCGGAGAAGAGGGTGCCGTTCCTCCGGTCGGGCAAGGGCTTCTACGCCTTCGTACGGCACGCGGACGTGGTCGAGGCCAGCCGCAACGCCAAGATCTTCTCCAGCGAGCCGGCCGTGACCAACCCCGAGCCGCCCGGCTGGGTGAAGCAGGTGTTCGGGGAGTCGATGGTCAACATGGACGACCCGCGCCACGCCCGCCTGCGCAGGATCGTCACCCGCTCGTTCAGCCCGAAGATGCTGGCGGGGCTGCAGGGCGACATCGAGGCCGCCTGCGCCCGCATCGTGGACGACGTCGTCAACGACGGCCCTCGCGACTTCGTGGCCCAGGTGGCCGCCCGGCTGCCCATCCACGTCATCTGCGACATGCTGGACGTCCCTCAGGAGCTCCGGGAAAAGGTCCACCAGCACGCCGACATCTCCACCGCCTACACCGGCGTCCGCCCCAGCCTGGCCCGCAGCGTCCAGATGGCCGGACAGAACATGCTGGCCCTGCTCGCCCTGCAGCGCATGGTCATCAAGCTCGGCCACGAGCGCGCCGCCAACCCCAAGGGCGACCTGGTTTCCCTGCTGGTCAACGCCAACCCGGACGGGGAGAAGCTGACCGACAAGGAGCTCGGCTCGTTCTTCGCGCTGCTGCTGGTCGCGGGCAACGAGACGGCCCGCAACACGATGGCCCACGGCCTCAAGCTCCTCACCGACAACCCGGCGCAGCGCGAGCTGCTGATGAGCGACTTCGGCTCGCACATCAACGGCGCGATCGAGGAGATGGTCCGCTACGTGTCGCCGATCATGCAGTTCAGGCGCACGGTCACCGAGGACTGCTCGCTGCGCGGGCTGGCGCTGAAGAAGGGCGACAAGGTCGTCCTCTTCTACGGCTCGGCCAACCGGGACGAGTCGGTCTTCCCGGACGCCGACACGTTCGACATCACCCGCGACACCAAACCCCACGTCGGCTTCGGCGGCCCGGGCCCGCACTTCTGCCTCGGCGCCAACCTGGCCAGGCAGGAGCTGCGTACGATGTTCCGCGAGCTGCTGACCCGGCTGCCCGGCATCCGCGCGGTCGGCCAGCCCGACCTGCTGCTGTCGAACTTCGACAACAGCGTCCGCAGGCAGGGCTTCGCCTTCTAGCGTTGCGGGATCGCGAGGGCTTACTTCTGCAGCACGCCGCAGCCTTCGCGTGCCTCGAACACCAGCTGGGTTTCCGTCTGCCGCACCATCGGGTGGATGGTCACATGCTCCAGGATGAGGTCGCGGAGCTCTTCCGGCCTGGTCACGGCCACGTGCAGGAGAAAGTCGTCGGTGCCGCCGACGTGCAGAACCATCAAGGTCCCTGGCACATTGACCAGACTGTCGTACAGGTTGCGGACGTGCTCGCGGCTGTGGCTCCCCAGACGGACCTTGATGACGGCTTGCACGGGGTGGCCGAAGGCGCCCGGATCGAGCTGGGCACGGATGCTTGCGATGACACCCGACTCCCTCAGCGCGCGCACCCGGTACGCGCAAGTCGACTCGGCGACGCCCACCCGGGCCGCGAGCGCGGCGTTGGTCATCCGGCCGTCCTCCACGAGCGCGGCGAGGATGGCCCGATCGGTGCCGTCGAGAGCCCCTGGGATCGGTTGTGTTTTCTTCGGCTGCCGGCCCGCCACAGACCCTCCTTTTTGGGGAAACTTCACTGATCTTTGCGGAGATCCGAAGTTTTCACAACAAGTCTTGCGGGTAATTGTGGATCCACCCAGAGTGTGTGGCATGACTTCGCCGCGTCTGCAACTTGACTCCATTGCCGTCCACGCCGGTCGGGAGGACCTGGCAGAGCTCGGTGTCCACGCTCCTCCCATCGACCTGTCGTCGACCAACCCGCTACCGAACATCGAGGCCGGAGGCCTGTCCTACGAGTCCATGGCTGCCGGCGGGACCCCGAACCCCGAGGGCGGGGCCGTCTACGCCCGGCTCTGGAACCCGACCGTGGCGCGATTCGAGTCAGCGCTGGCACAGATGGAGCACGCCGAGGCCGCCGTGGCGTTCTCCTCGGGCATGGCGGCGATGACCGCGGCGATCCTGGCGACCATGAAGGAGACCGGCCGCCATCACATCCTGGCCGTCCGTCCCCTCTACGGCGGGACCGATCATTTGCTGGCATCGGGCATCCTCGGGGCCGAGGTGACCTTCTGCTCGGCGCCGGACGTGGCCGCCGCCATCAGGCCCGACACAGCGATGATCGTGCTCGAGACGCCCGCCAATCCGACCCTCGAGCTGGTTGACATCCGTGCGGTCGTCGAGGCCGCCCGCGGCGTTCCCGTTCTCGTGGACAACACTTTCGCGACCCCGGTCCTGCAGAATCCCGTCGACCTCGGCGCCGCGATGGTCCTCCACAGCGCGACCAAGTACCTGGGCGGGCACGGCGACGTCATCGCCGGTGTCATCGCCTGCGGCCAGGAGCAGGCAGCCGCGCTGCGGCGGGTCCGCGCCGTCACCGGCGGCCTGCTCCACCCGTTGGGCGCCTACCTCCTGCACCGGGGACTCGCCACGCTTCCGGTCCGGGTACGCGCCCAGCAGGCGAACGCCCAGCGCATCGCCGCGTGGCTGAAGACCCACCCGAGCGTCGCCCGCGTCCACTACCCCGGGATCGCGGCAGACCCGGAGGGGCTGCTCGGCCGGCAGATGAAGGGCACCGGGGCGATGATCTCCATCGATCTCCGCGGCGGCTTCGAACAAGCAGTACGCGTCACCTCGGCCGTCCGCCTGTTCACCCACGCGGTGTCCCTGGGCGGTGTCGACTCGCTGATCCAGCACCCCGCGGCGCTGACGCACCGGCCCGTCGCCCCCGAGGCCCGGCCCGCCGTCAGCCTGGTCAGGCTCTCCATCGGGCTTGAGGACCACGAGGACCTGATGGCCGACCTCGATCAGGCCCTCGCCACACACCGCCCGATTCCCGTGTCCGCGGGCGTTTACTCCGGATAGGCCACGAGCCTAGTCCTCGGTCGCCAGGACGTTCGTCCTGATGGTGAAGAACGTGATCAGTGCCGAGACCACCATCATCCCGGCGCTGATCAGCATCGCCGCCCGGAACCCGGCGTTGAACACCGCCGGGTTCTCGAACGCGTCGCCCACCAGCCCGACCAGCGGCGGCACCGCGGCGACGGCCAGGAGGCTGCCGGTGCGGGCCACGGCGTTGTTGATGCCGCTGGCCGTGCCCGCGTACCGCTCGTCGGCCGTGGCCAGCACGGTCGAGGTGAGCGGCGCGACCGCCGCCGACAACCCCAACCCGAAGACGGTCACCGCGGGCAGGACCTGCAACAGGTACGAGGCGCCCGGCCCGATCGTGCTCATCGCGATGAACCCGCAGCCCGCGAGCAGGATCCCGGCCGTCATCGGCCAGCGCGGGCCGAGCCGCTTGGCGACCTCGCCGGCCCGGCCCGACAGCAACATCATCAGGATCGTCGTCGGCAGCATGGCCAGCCCCGCCGCGATGGGCCCGAAGCCGGACACCACCTGGAGCTGCACCACGAGCAGGAAGAACACCACGCCCATGGCCGCGTACATGATCAGCGTCACCACGTTCACGGCCGTGAACACGTGGTTCCGGAAGATCCCCACCGGCACCAGCGCGTCCGGCGACCTGCGGATCTCGGTCACCACGAACGCCGCCCCCAGCAGCACTCCGGCGATGAGCGGCACGGGCGCGCCCTTCTGGATCAGCCCGTACGTGATCCCGGCCAGCGACAGCGCCGCCAGCACCGACCCGAGCACGTCGAAGCGCCCCACCGCCTCCTCGTCCTTGCTCTCGGGCACGTGCCGCAGGGTGACGAGCACGATGAGCGCCGCGAACGGCAGATTGATCAGGAACGCCCAGCGCCATCCGGCCGTCTGCACGAGCCAGCCGCCCAGCAGCGGCCCGATCGCGGCGGCCACTCCGCCGAGCCCCGACCATATCCCCACGGCCCGGGGCCGGTCGTGCCGCACGAACGACGCCTGGATGATCGCCAGGGACCCGGGCGTGAGCAGCGCCCCGCCGATCCCCTGCAGGGCCCGGGCGCCGATCAGGAACTCGATGTTCGGCGACAGGCCGCACAGCGCGGAGGCGACGGCGAACCACACGGTGCCGATGACGAAGATCCTTCGCCGCCCGTAGCGGTCGCCCAGGGACCCGCCCAGCAGGATGAGGCCGGCGAGGGTGAGGGTGTACGCGTTGATCGTCCACTGCAGGCCGTCCATGCCCGCGTCGAGCTCTTTGCCGAGGTACGGGAGCGCGACGTTGACCACGGTGCTGTCGAGGAGCGCCAGGCCCGAGCCGAGCACGGTCGCGCCCAGGATCCAGCGGCCGCGGGCGGACTTGAGCTCGACGTGGGCGTCCCCGGACACCGTTCCCTGGCCGCTCACGCGGCGCTTTCGGTGGTGAGGGCCCGCAGCACGAACTCGGACACCAGCTCCGCGGCCCGCTCGACCGTCACGTCCCCGCTGATCAGCGGAACCCGCTCGGCGCCGATGACGGCGAGGATCATCCGGGCCGTGGCCGCCAGGTCCAGCACGCGGAAGTCGCCGGACTCGACACCGCTGTCCAGGATCTCCACCAGGACGCGCTGCATGGGCGCGACGTGCTCGGCCAGCTGCTGGTAGGCGTCCGGGCCGAGGGCGGCGCTGAGATCGGCGGCCCCCGGGTGCGGATGGGCGAGCAGGCCGGCCAGTTGCAGCCGTACGAACGCCCGCAACCGATCGGCCGGAGAGGCGCCTTCGGGCAGGTCCCGTTCGTAGCTGTCGATGAAGTATTGAGTCACCCGCTCGGTGAACGCCAGCAGCAGCGCCGCCTTGTCAGGGAAGTAGTTGTACAGGACGGTCCTGGTGATGCCTGCCTCGCCGGCCACGTCCGTCAGTGAGATCGCGTCGATGCCGTGCACCCTGGACAGGCGGGAGAAGGCCTGCAGGATGCGGTCGCGCGTCTGTGCGCGATGCTCGCCGATGGTGGCGGCCGAGATTCGGGGCATAGGGCCATGGTAGGCCCCTTCCAGTTTCTTCCACCCGATACCGGTCGGCCCCGGCCCGCTGAGCCGATCAGGCGGCCTGGCGGGTCAGGCTCAGCTCGGTGAGGACCTCGGTGTTGAGCTGGTAGGCCAGGCGGACCTCGCCGATGACGCGTTGCCGCTCGCGCTCGTCGAGCTCCAGCTCGTCCAGTCGCGCGCGGTACTCGTTCTTGAACCTCGGCAGGCTGCCCAGCTCGTCGAAGATGTAGAAGTCGACGCCCCCGCCCTTGCCGTAGCCGTAGATCTTCTGCAGCTCCATCCGGATGAACTGCCCGCCCGACAGGTCGCCCAGATAACGCGTGTAGTGGTGCGCGATGTAGCCGCCCGGCCAGTCGGCCACCTGGTGGATCCGCGCGACCAGCGTGCGGGTGGCCTTGGACGGCGCGATCCGGTCCTGCCAGTCCTGCCCGTAGATCGTCGCCAGGTCCCGCTCGAGCGCCGGCTCCCGATAGAGCTCGGGGAACACGAACCGGCCGGCCACCGGGTGGTCGGCGAGCTGCCGGGAGACGCCGTCGAGGGCGGTGTACGCGAAGTAGTGCTGGGCCACCATCTCGCCGTATTCGCACTCGCTCAACCGGCCGCCCATGAGCTCTGAGAGATAGCTCTCGGACTCGGCGGACTCGTGGTCGGCCCAGGTGGCGTTCCTCAGGGTTTCGGAGAACGGCGTGGTCACTGACTACCTCAACTCGCATGTACGTTTCATGACGAAGTGTCACAAACGTCGGCATCGACGTCAAGCTGATGGCGACACTATGTCATGAAAACGCGCCTTTCCTCTTTCGTACCCGGGAAACGCTACGGCAAGAAGTCACCTCATCGGGATGGCCATCGCCATGGTCCTGGCCGCCTATCTGGTGTAGCGGTGCTTGGCGCCCGGCGGGAAATACTCCGGATCGCCGGATTCCCGCAGGCGGATGAACGGCATCTGCTGCGCGGCGGGCACGTAGTTGGCGAACTCGCTGTTCAGCCTCAGCAGCTGCGCCAGGATCGACTCGCCCACGACCTGGGCTGTCTCGTCCGACGGCTTCTCGCCGGGCATGAGCTCCACCGTGATCGTCAGATGCCGGTCGTGGCCGGCGTCCTCCGCCACCTCCATGACGAACTTCCCCGTCACCGACCCGCTGACCTCGGGCTGCTCCAGGCCGACGGCGACGTTCTCCGGGTAGACGTTCGCGCCGTAGTAGGACACCGTGAAGTGGGCGCGGCCGAAGACGTACACGAACGGCCGCTCCGGTCCCTTGGCCTCGGGCTCGAAGCCGCGCTGCCGGACGAAGCCGAGCATGTCGTCGTACGGCACCACGCCGCCCTCGTCGGCGATGTGGTAGCGGATGAGCGGGATGCCGTTGTCGCCCGAGAAGAGCAGCGTGCCCTGATGCTCCTCGAAGAACCGGACCTCCGGGTCGTACTGCACGAGCGTCGGCAGCCGGGACTCGCCGAACAACTCCCTGGCCGTGCCAGGCCGGGTGGACAGGAAGCGCCGGATCTCGACCGACAGCGGCGTCTCGTTGCCCAGGACGCCCGCGTCGGCGGTGCCGTACAGGGAGGCGATGCCCCTGACCGGGTCCGCGATCCCGGCCCGCTCGGCGACCAGGCTCCGCCATTCCTCGCTGAACACCTCTCCTGCCGTGACGAGCTTGATGTTCCAGTCGGCCCAGGGGAGGTCCTCGGTGTCGATGACGTTCTTCAGGAATGGCGGGTAGCCCAGCAGCACGACCTGGTCGAAGTGGGGCGCCAGCTCGGGGAGGACCCGAAGGATCTCCCTCCGGTCGGTGCCCGGCGCGACGACGGTGATCGGGTAGCCGCGTTCTGCCAGGTGCCGGCAGCAGTTGACGGTGAACAGCCCGCCGACCCAGGTGCCGAGGGCGAAGCAGACGACGGCGAGGGTGCGCCGCTCGCGGGCGGCGAAGGAGTCCCTGAAGACCTCCTCGAAACGGGCCGCGATCACCCGCTCGTCGTCCGCCGAACGCGGCCAGAAGGACGGGACGCCGGTCGAGCCGGACGACACGGCGATGATGTCCCCGATCACGCCGTTCCTGCACAGGTCGGGCAGGGGGTGGCGGCGGGTGTAGTTGTCCTTGGACGTCATCGGCACGCGCAGGAGGTCCTGCGGCGTCGTGACGTCCTGCGGGTCGATGCGGTGCTCCGCCAGAAAAGCCTGGTAGGCGGGAACGGTCTGCGCCACCTGATGAAAGAGCTCAACCGGGTCCATCAGCCGACTGTACGGCGGGGGCCCCAGAAGGGGAACGGAGGCGCTCGGTGGGGGCGGCTCAGCCCGGTCCCGGGGGCGCTCGCCGGGGCGGATCGGCATGGTCCGGGGGTCACTCGCCGGGGCGGACCAGGCCGGTCTCGTAGGCGAAGACGATCGCCTGGGCGCGGTCACGCAGCCCGAGCTTCATCAGCACCCGCCCCACATGCGTCTTGACCGTCTGTTCCACCACGGACAGCTTCTCCGCGATCTCCTGGTTGGACAGCGCCTGGGCGACCAGCGTCAGCACCTCCGTCTCCCGCTCGGTCAGCGTGGCAAGCCGCCGGCCCGCCACCGGCCGGGCCCCGCCCAGCTTGGCGAACTCGTGAATGAGCCGCTTGGTGATCGCCGGAGCGATGAGCGCCTCTCCGGCCGCGACCACCCGCACCGCCTCCACCAGCTGCGCGGCGGAGGCGTCCTTGAGCAGGAACCCGCTGGCCCCCGCCCGCAGCGCCTCGTACACGTAGTCGTCGAGGTCGAACGTCGTCAGGATGAGCACCTTCGGCCCGATCTTGCGGGACAGGAGCTCCCTGGTCGCCTCCAGGCCGTTCATGACCGGCATGCGCACGTCCATGAGCACCACGTCCGGGCTCAGCGCCGCCGCCCGCTCCACCGCCTCCCGCCCGTCGGCCGCCTCGCCCACGACCTCGATGTCCGGTTGCCCGCTCAGGAACACGGTGAACCCCGTCCGCACCATCCCCTGGTCATCGGCGATCAGAACCCGGATCAAGCCCTCCCCCTCTCCACGGTCGGCGAACGGCGTCGCCCGCACGTCGTCATCGGCCACCAGACCGCCCTCACCTGCGATCTACGAGCGCGTCTCTTTGAGGAGTCTCCTCCGGTTAAGGGGCGGCAGGCGCGCCTCATGGGCTGGCTTCCTCCTCATCGTCCGCGTCGTCCCTGATGGGCAGCGTCGCGCGTACCTCGAAGCCTCCGTCCTCGGTAGGGGCGGCGGCGAGCGTGCCACCGAGCAGCGCCGCTCGTTCGCGCATGCCCACCAGGCCCTGGCCGGCCCCCGGGGCCGAGCCGGGAGCGGCGCCCGGGCCGTTGGCGACCCACAGCCGCAGCTCGCCCCGTTTCCGCGCGACGCCCAGCGCCACCGTCGCGCCGGGCGCGTGCCGCATCACGTTGCTGAGCGACTCCTGCACGATCCGGTACGCCGACAACCCCAGGGCAGGCGGCAGCCGGTCGATCGGGCCTGAGCGTTCGACGAGCACGGTCAGCCCGGCGGCGCTGGCGTTGGAGACCAGCTCGCCGAGCCGGTCGAGCCCGGGCTGGGGCGCGGTGTCGGCGCGTCCGTCCTGGTCGCGCAGCACGCCGAGCACCTGGCGCAACTCGGCGATCGCCTCCAGCGACAGCCCGCGGATCTCCGCGAACCCCGCCTCCAGCTGTGCCCGATCGCCCCTGGCCTTGAGCGGCACCGCCTCCGCCTGGATCGCGATCACTGACATGTGGTGCGCGACCACGTCGTGCAACTCCCTGGCGATGCGGGCGCGCTCCTCCAGCACCGCCTGAGCGCTCTCTGCCTGCCGGGTGCGCAGCTCCTCCACCTGTAGCTTGGCCGTGGCGCTGCGCCGCACGCGCACGTTGTAGCCGAACAACGTCACGACCGAGAGCACGACCGCCACCAGCGGCATCGAGTTGGGGTGCACGATCCAGGCGGTCAGCACCGACAAGGTCCAGACCGCCAGGGTGATCCGCCGATCGCAGCGGACCCCGACCGAGTAGAGGACCAGCAGGTAGCTCGGCACCAGCGAGAACATGTAGGGCGGCTCGCTGCGGGCGAGGGTGCCGGTCACCCAGATGGTGATGGGCGTCAGCACGGCCGAGACCCGCCAGGCGGCCAGCGGCCACCGGTCGCGCAGCGCCACCGGCAGGGAGGTCCCGATCGCGCTCAGATAGAGGAACACGGAGGAGACCGGCCCGGGAAGGATCGGGTTGAGCACGTGGCTCCGCGCTGCCTGGGCGTTCCAATCCATGACGGCCGAGATCGTCAGGCCGTACAGGATGAAGGCCCCGACGAGGTCGGCCACCTGGACGAGATCGACGGTCCTGAACGGGAGCAGCAGCCCGAGCCGGCGCGGCGTCCGGAACGTCAGACGCCGCGAGCGCGGCGGAGGGTCGGCGTCGCCCTCGAACAACGCCATCGCAAACGGCCGCAGCGCGACCTCGACCACCCGCCCGAGCCCGCTGCCGCCCGGCCCGGACGGACGCCCGTTCCCACCGGACGCGCGCTCCTGCCGGGCGGGGTCGTCGTCCTGCCCTGATATGCGCTCGTGCTGGATGGGATCCACTGCCCTGGGCGTGCGCTCGTGCTGGATGGGGTCGTCGTCCTGCCCGGACGTGCGCCCGCGCCGGAGCCGGTCGCGGACGCGCTGGACGGAGATCACGTGGTCAAGGTTACGGACGCGGCCTCCGGATGGCGTCACACCACGGTCTGATCCAGAGCGTCACCCTCAGGTACGGCTTACAAAATTACGATCGCCGTGAGCGAACATCATCAAGAGAGGGAACAATGTCGGGCTCCAATGAATTGAGTCGGTATAACTCAACCCTTTGGAGTTCGCATGAGTGAGAGTCTGACCCTCCCGGTCCTGCCGCTGGACGACGAGGTCGTCCTGCCGGGCATGGTCGTTCCCCTGGACCTGTCCGACTCCGAGGTGCGCGCTGCCATTGACGCGGCCCGTGCATCCGGTGGCAACAAGCCGCGGGTCCTCCTCGTTCCCCGGATCGACGGCCGCTACGGCGCGATCGGCGTGCAGGCCGTTGTGGAGCAGGTCGGGAGGCTGCCCGGCGGAGAGCCCGCCGCCGTGGTGCGGGGCGTCAACCGCGTTCGCGTGGGCACCGGCACGACCGGTCCCGGCGCCGCGCTGTGGGTGGAGGCCGACACGATCGACACCGTCGCCGCCGGCGAGCGCGCCCACGAGCTGGCCAAGGAGTACAAGGCCCTGGCCACCACGATCTTGCAGAAGCGCGGCGCCTGGCAGGTGGTCGACCAGGTCAACCAGATCGACGACCCCTCGGTGCTGGCCGACAGCTCCGGCTACACCCCCTGGCTGACCACGGCGCAGAAGGTCGAGCTGCTCGAGGCCGCCGACCCCGCCGACCGGCTGGCCAAGCTGATCGAGTGGTCCCGCGAGCACCTTGCCGAGCTCGACGTCGCCGAGACGATCCGCAAGGACGTCCAGGAGGGCATGGAGAAGCAGCAGCGCGAGTTCCTGCTGCGCCAGCAGCTCGCCGCCGTGCGCAAGGAGCTCAAGGAGCTCAACGGCGACACCGAGACAGAGGAAGAGGACTACCGCGCCCGCGTCGAGGCCGCCGACCTGCCGGAGAAGGTGCGCGAGGCCGCGCTCAAGGAGGTCGACAAGCTGGAGCGGACTCCCGACCAGTCTCCCGAGACCGGCTGGATCCGCACCTGGCTGGACACGGTGCTCGACATCCCCTGGAACGCCCGTACCGAGGACAACTACGACATCACTGGCGCGCGGGCCGTGCTCGACGCCGACCACACGGGCCTGTCCGACGTGAAGGACCGCATCATCGAGCACCTGGCCGTGCGCAAGCGCCGCCAGGACAAGGGCCTCGGCGTGGTGGGCGGCCGCCGCAGCGGCGCCGTGCTCGCCCTCGCCGGTCCTCCCGGGGTCGGCAAGACCTCTCTGGGTGAGTCGGTGGCCCGCGCGATGGGCCGCAAGTTCGTACGGGTCGCGCTCGGCGGCGTACGCGACGAGGCCGAGATCCGCGGCCACCGGCGCACCTACGTCGGCGCGCTGCCCGGCCGCATCGTCCGCGCCATCCGCGAGGCCGGCTCGATGAACCCGGTCGTCCTGCTCGACGAGGTCGACAAGGTCGGCGCCGACTACCGCGGCGACCCGACGGCCGCCCTGCTGGAGGTGCTCGACCCGGCCCAGAACCACACGTTCCGCGACCACTACCTCGAGGTCGAGCTGGACCTGTCCGACGTGCTGTTCCTGGCCACGGCCAACGTCCTGGAGGCCATCCCCGGGCCGCTGCTGGACCGGATGGAGGTCGTCTCGCTCGACGGCTACACCGAGGACGAGAAGGTCGCGATCGCCCGCGACCACCTGCTGCCCAGGCAGCGGGAGCTGGCCGGGCTGACCGCCGAGGAGGTCACGGTCGAGGACGACGCGCTGCGCAGGCTGGCCGCCGAGTACACCCGCGAGGCGGGCGTCCGGTCGCTGGAGCGCGCGGTCGCGAGGGTCCTGCGCAAGGTGGCCGCCAAGGACGAGCTGCCCGTCACCGTGGGCGAGGGCGACCTCGTGGGCTACCTCGGACGGCCGCGGTTCGTGCCGGAGTCGTCCCTGCCCGAGGCCACCCAGCGCACCTCTGTGCCGGGCGTGGCCACGGGCCTGGCGGTCACCGGCGCCGGCGGCGACGTCCTGTACGTCGAGGCGTCCCTGGCCGACCCGGAGACCGGCGAGACCGGCCTCACGCTGACCGGCCAGCTGGGCGACGTGATGAAGGAGTCGGCCAGGATCGCGCTGTCCTACCTCCGCTCGCACGGGGCGGAGCTGGAGCTGCCGGTCACCGCACTGAAGGACCGCTCGGTGCACGTCCACTTCCCGGCGGGCGCCGTGCCCAAGGACGGCCCCTCGGCCGGTGTGACGCTGACGACCGCACTGGCGTCCCTCCTGTCCGGCCGCCTGGTACGCGGCGACGTGGCCATGACGGGTGAGATCTCGCTGACCGGGCGGGTCCTGCCGATCGGCGGCGTCAAGCAGAAGCTCCTGGCGGCGCACCGGGCGGGCATCACCACCGTCCTCATCCCGGCCCGCAACGAGCCGGACCTGGACGACGTGCCCGAGGAGGTCCGCAACGAGCTGACCATCCACGCGGTGAGCGACGTGCGCGAGGTCCTCGACATCGCGCTCGCCCCGGCGCAGGTGGCCTCTACGGTCGCGGCTTAATCTGGGCATAATGGGCGAATCATTCAGTCGTTTGACTGGATGATTCGCCCATGCTGTTATCAGGGCATGCTGTACGAGACCCCGGCGCTCGAGCCCGCGGACAAAGCCGTCCTCGAGGAGATCGAGGAGATGCGGCGCGACCTGAAGTACCGGCTCGCCGAGACGCACCGGTGGGACGGGCAGCTGCGCAGGCAGTTGCAGGCGCGGGCGATCCAGGGCTCGAACGCGATCGAGGGCTATCAGGCCGGCGTCGAGGACATCCAGTCGATCATGGCGGGGGAAGAGCCGCTGGAAACGTCGGCGCCGGTGGCGCGGGAGATCGCGGGATACCAGCAGGCGCTGACCTACATCCAGCTGCTTTCTCGCGCACCGGCATTCCGGTTCGACGTGGGACTGCTCAACTCGCTCAACTTCATGATGATCGGCCACCATCGCGACAAAACCCCTGGTGTGGTGCGGCCGGGCGGCATCTATGTGCGCAACTCCGCGACCGGAGAGGTCGTCTACGAGGGCCCGGATGCCGACCGGGTGCCTGGCCTGATGGACGAGCTCATCGAGTGGCTGAACAGTGGAGATCTCGACGCGCCGAGCTATGTGCGCGGCGCGATGGCGCATTTCAACCTTGTCGCGATCCATCCGTGGCGTGACGGAAACGGCAGGATGTCGCGCGCCCTGCAGACACTGGTCCTCGGCAGGGATCAGATTCTCACGCCCGAGTTCTCATCCATCGAGGAGTGGCTCGGCGTGGGCGAGAACACGATCGACTACTACCGCGCGCTCCGCGAGATCCAGCAGGGTTCGTGGGCGCCGCATGGTGGGACGCTCAGCTGGGTGCGGTTCTGCCTGAGGGCGCATCACATGCAGGCGCAGCGGGTCCGCCAGCGGCTTGCCGAGGCCGGAGAGATCTGGATGCTGCTGGAGGAACAGGTCGACGCCGACGGGCTCAACAGCCGTACCGTCTCCGCGCTCTACGAGGTGTTCGTGAACAAGCGGCTTCGCAGGAGCCGTTACCAGGCCGACGAAGGCCTCAGCCAGGGGCAGGCCGCGCGTGACCTGCGCGATCTCGCCGCCAAGGGGTGGCTGCGGCCGTATGGCGAGACCAAGGGCCGCTTCTACGCCCCGGGGCCGCGCATGGAGCGGATCAAGGCCGACTTCGCCGACCGTGTCACCCCTCTGCGCGACCCGTACCGCTAGCCCGGTTTCCCCGCGCGCCTCCGAGACGCGTCCCGCCGCACGGCCGCGGAGAAGTGAGGCAGTTCACACCGCACATCGGGAATCGTGCGAAGTGAAACGCTTGTTAGGTCAGGCGTGAAAGAGAACGCCATGTGTTGTATGCGCCGAATGCTGAGCCGCTGAAGCGTCCCCCCATCCGTTCTCTTCGAAAGCCCTCCTGATGATCGCACCAGGCTTCGTGCTGCGCAGGCTGAGTCACCTGCCGTTCCCTCCCGGAACCCACTGACACCATCCCCTTTCTGCCGGTGATGTACGTTTCCGCGGCCCGCCACCGGGCCGCCCTCAGTCGTGGGGATATTCCGTGATCCAGGCTTCAGGCCTGCGCAAACAGTACGGGGACACCGTCGCCCTGGACGGTGTCGACCTGCACGTGCGCGAAGGCGAGATCTACGGCGTGCTCGGCCAGAGCGGCGCCGGCAAGAGCACGCTCCTGCGCTGCGTCAACCTGCTCGAACGCCCCACCGCGGGCACCGTCACCGTCGCCGGGCAGGACCTGACCGCGCTGCGCAGCGCCGAGCTCAACCGCGCCCGCCAGCGCATCGGCATGATCCACCAGCACTTCGCGCTGCTGAGCTCGCGCACGGTCGCGGGCAACGTCGCCTTCCCCCTGGAGATCATGGGCGTGCCGCGGGCCGAGCGCGACCGGCGGGTCGCCGAGCTGCTGGAACTGGTCGGGCTGGAAGGCCGCGGCAAGGACCGCCCCAACCAGCTCTCCGGGGGCCAGAAGCAGCGGGTCGGCATCGCCAGGGCACTCGCGGGCAACCCCGCCGTGCTGCTGTCGGACGAGGCCACCTCCGCGCTCGACCCGGCCACCACGCAGTCGATCCTCGCGCTGCTCAAGCGGCTCAACACCGAGCTGGGCCTGACGATCCTGCTCATCACCCACGAGATGAACGTCGTCAAGAGCGTCTGCGACTCCGTCGCCATCATGGCGCACGGCCGCATCGAGGAGTCCGGCGCCATCGCGGACCTCATCAGGACGCCGGGATCCCGCTTGACCAGGGAGATCTTCCCGCTGCCCGAGCCCGCACCGTCCGGCTCGGTGACGCTGACGTTCACCGGCGACCCGCGGCAGCCGGTGGTGTCGGAGGTCGTCAGGAAGTTCGACGTGGACCTGAACATCCTGGGCGGCTCGATCGAGGACCTCGCCGGCGGCTCCGTGGGCCGCCTGCGCGTCGCGCTCGACGGCGCCGACTCGGCCGCGGCGCTGGCCTACCTGCGTGACGCGGGCCTGATCGTGGAGGTGGAAGGCGCATGACGTGGGATGAGATCCTCCCGCTGCTCTGGCCCGCGACGGCCGAGACGGCGCAGATGGTCGCCTGGTCGACGCTGTTCACCGCGCTGCTCGGGCTGCTGCTCGGCGTGGCGCTGGTGGTCTTCGACCGGGACGGGCTGCGGCCGCTCCCGGCGTTCAAGTCGGGGCTCGGGTTCGTGGTCAACATCGGCCGGTCCCTGCCGTTCATCGTGCTGATGATCGCGATCATCCCCTTCACCAGGCTCGTCGTCGGGACGTCGGTCGGGACGGGCGCGTTCGTGGTGCCGCTCACGGTCGGCGCGGTGCCGTTCTACGCCCGGCTCGTCGAGACGGCGCTCAGGGAGGTCGGCGCGGACGTGGTGCAGGCGGCCCAGGCCATGGGCGCGAGCCGGACCACCATCGTGCGCAAGGTCCTGCTGCCCGAGGCGCTGCCCGGGCTGGTCGCGGGGCTGACCGTGACCGTCGTCGCGCTCATCGGCTACTCCGCCATGGCCGGCACGCTCGGCGGCGGCGGGCTGGGCGACCTGGCCGTCCGGTACGGCTACCAGCGGTTCGAGACGCTGCTGATGATCGTGACCGTCGTCCTGCTCATCGTGATCGTGCAACTTCTGCAGAGCCTGGGCGACCGGATCGCTCGGCGCCTATCCCATAAGTAAGGAAAGATCATGAAATTTCGTTATATAGCGGGTGCTGTTGCGCTGGTCTTGTCGCTCGCCGCATGCGGCACGTCACAATCGGCGACGAAGACGGCCGAGTCTGCCGACGCCGTGCTGAAGGTGGGCGCGAGCCCGGTGCCGCACGCGGAGATCCTCAACTTCGTCAAGCAGAACCTGGCCCCGGCCGCCGGGCTGAAGCTCGAGGTCGTGGAGTTCACCGACTACGTGCAGCCGAACGTGCAGCTCGACGAGGGCCAGCTGAGCGCGAACTTCTTCCAGCACAAGCCGTACCTGGACGATTTCAACGCCTCCAAGGGCACCAAGCTGAGCTTCGTCACGCCGGTCCACCTGGAGCCGCTCGGCCTCTACTCCAAGAAGATCACCTCCGTGTCCGCGCTGGCCGGTGGCGCCACCGTGGCCGTCCCCAACGACGCCACCAACCTGGGTCGCGCGCTCAAGCTGCTCGCCGACAACGGCGTGGTCAAGCTCAAGGACGGCGTCGGCACCGCCGCCACTGAGCGCGACGTGGTGGACAACCCGAAGAAGCTGCAGTTCAAGCCGATCGAGGCGGCTCAGCTCCCGCGCTCGCTCGAGGACGTGGACGCCGCCGTGATCAACGGCAACTACGCCATCGAGGCCGGGCTAAAGCCCGCTTCGCAGGCGCTGGTGCTGGAGAAGACCGAGGGCAACCCGTACGTCAACGGCCTGGTCGTCCAGGCAGGCCACGAGAAGGACGCCAACATCGTCACCCTCGGCAAGCTCCTGCAGGACCAGAAGGTCAAGGACTTCATCAAGCAGAAGTACGAGGGCTCGGTCATTCCCGCGCAGTGACATAGATGTGAGCGCGAAGCCGCGACCCCGCCGCCGAGGTCGCGGCTTCGCGCGTTCACGGGGCGCCTGTCGTCACGGCCCCGCACGGGTGCCGGTGGCGCGGCGGCGGTCGGCCGAATAGTGTTCGATCATGTATCCGGGAGCCATCGCAGCAGTCACCCCAGACAAGCCCGCTGTGATCATGGCGGGCTCCGGACGGATCATCACCTACCGCGAGCTTGACGAGGAGTCGAACCGGCTGGCCCACCTGTTCCGCGCGGCCGGGTTGCGCCCGGGCGACCACATCGCCTTCATGCTCCCCAACCACCCCCTCTACCTGACGGTCGCCTGGGCCGCGCTGCGCTCGGGCCTGTACTACACGCCGATCAGCTCCCGGCTGCAGACCGACGAGCTGGCCTACATAGTGAACAACTGCGGCGCCCGGGCGTTCGTCTCCAGCGCCGACCTGGCCGCCGTCGCGGGCTCGATCACCGCCGCCACGCCCGGCGTCGAGGTGCGGCTCATGCTGGACGGCGTGGCCGAGGGCTTCGAGCCGTACGAGGAGGCGGTCGCCAAGCACCCGGCCACCCCGATCGACGACGAGTGCATGGGCGTGGACATGCTCTACTCGTCGGGCACCACGGGGCGGCCGAAGGGCGTCAAGATCCCCTCCGCGCACGGCCCGCTCACCGAGCCGGGCACGTTGCTCCACCTCATCCAGGCGCTGTTCGCGCCGTCGGCGGACAGCGTCTACCTCTCGCCAGCGCCGCTCTACCACGCCGCGCCGCTGCGCTACAGCCTGACGTTCCAGCGGCTCGGCGCCACGGTGGTGGTGATGGAGCGCTTCGACCCCGAGCAGTTCCTGGCGCTGGTGGAGCGGTACGGGGTGACGCACTCGCAACTCGTGCCGACGATGTTCATCAAGATGCTCAAGCTGCCGGAAGAAATCCGGACAAAGTACGATCTCTCCTCGCTGCGGTGTGCCGTCCACGCCGCCGCCCCCTGCCCGGTCCCCGTCAAGGAGCAGATGATCGACTGGTGGGGCCCGATCATCCACGAGTACTACGCGGGCACCGAGGGCAACGGCTTCCTCTACGTCAACTCCCAGGACTGGCTCCAGCACAAGGGCACGGTCGGCCGTTCGCTGCTCGGCGTCGTGCACGTCTGCGACGAGGACGGCAACGACGTGCCGCGGGGCGTGGACGGCACGGTCTACTTCGAGAACGGCGGCCGGTTCGAGTACCACGGAGACCCGGACAAGACCCGCGCCGCGCAGGACCCCCAGGGCAGGGGCTGGACCACGCTCGGCGACATCGGCCGTCTGGACGACGACGGCTTCCTCTACCTCACCGACCGCCGCTCGTACATGATCATCTCTGGCGGCGTGAACATCTACCCGCAGGAGGCCGAGAACGTGCTGTCGGTGCACCCGAAGGTGGCCGACGTCGCGGTGTTCGGGGTGCCGGACGAGGAGATGGGCGAGCAGGTCAAGGCCGTGGTCGAGCCGGTCTCCATGGCGGAGGCCGGCCCTGAGCTGGAGGCGGAGCTGATCGCGTACTGCCGCGAGCGTCTGGCGCACTACAAGTGCCCCAAGTCGGTGGACTTCCGCGAGGCGCTGCCGCGCCATCCCACGGGCAAGCTTTACAAGCGCCTGCTCAGAGACGAGTACTGGCCGGTTCGCGGGTAAAATCTTCGGAATTTCGCACGTCTCTCGTTCCGAGCCCCCACCTGGATCGATAAAGCCGGGGTCAGCCTTCTCAGAAAGCTCCAATGACCGGCTTAACCAGCTCTTAGCGACGCGCCATCGGTGTGCAAGGGACAGTCTAAGCAGGGGAGCGCGAACCTGTGTACTGAACACTTAAGCCGTCCA